>NZ_JBPQTX010000590.1:0-1578 GCF_051386555.1 Streptomyces sp. URMC 126 | reverse complement strand
GTCCTCGGCCAGGGCGGTGATCGTGTAGCGGGAGACGCTGAAGCCGGGGGAGAGCAGCACCAGCGGACGGCGCCCGGAGGGTCTCCGTCGCGGCGGAGGCGGTGGCCGTGGCGGTCAGGGGGAGCAGACAGGCGAGCGCGGCGACGAAGGCCGCTCTGCGGAGTCTCGTCATGCCTGGACCCTAGGCCACCCGACGGGTGGGAGGCAGCGGATTTCCGCCGCCCACCGGGCCTCGCACCGGCGTCCGCGGACGGGCCGTCACCGGCGGGCGGGGAAGGGCCGGGCGGAGCGGGGAAACGTGTGCGGGGGCCAGCATTCCGGGTGCCGGGCGCTCGTGCGAAGATTCCGTGCCCGGTCCGTGCGGACCGGGTGACAAGGGGAAACTTCGTGAAACCAACCACTCTCAGAGCAGCCGTCGGAGCCGTGCTGGCCATGGCCGTGCCGGCGGTGCTGGTGCCCGCCTCCGCCGCGAGCGCGGCCCCCCGGGCCGGCGCGGTGGACAAGGCGACCATCGCCTCCTTCGGCCGTGCCGCGGACGCCCTGCTGACCGAGCGCACCTCGGCGCTGCTCGATTCGGTGAAGACGCCGCGAATAGCCACGCAGCTCGACCGGAAGGTGCGGCTGGCCGCCGGTGCGGCCAAGTCGGAGAAGGCCGGACTGGCCACCCTCCAGGCGCGCAAGAAGCGCCTCGCCGGCCTCCACGAGGCGTACACCAAGGCGGACGTCCAGGTGGCCGTGGACGGGACCCGTTCCGCCGGCGGCCGGGCGGTCGTGCGGCTCACCGAGACCACCACGCTCACGTACAAGAAGATCCGCGGTGACGAGCCGGGTACCACCGGTTTCAAGGCCCGGCACGAGGCGCGCTTCACCGCCCGCCCGGGCGGCACCTGGGAGCTGACCGCCCTGACGACCGACGACGACGGTCCGATCGCCGTCAACGACCCCACGGTCCGCAAGCGCGTCGCCTCCCTCGGCCCCACGCCCAGCGCCCCTCGCGCCTCCACCTCGTGGACGAGCCAGTCGGTGCCCAAGCGCGCCAAGGCCGGCGTCGACTACCAGGCCATGGCCGCGTACACCGAGAAGTACTGGCGGAACTACAACCCGTCGTACCGGAAGTTCAACGACGCCGGCGGGGACTGCACCAACTTCCTCAGCCAGGGCCTGAAGGCCGGCGGCTGGAAGCCCGAGACCGGCTCGGCGGACGACTACCGCAAGTGGTGGTACAGCGCCTCCGGCCAGTCCGACAGCTGGGTCGGCGTCAACGAGTGGTCGTGGTACGCGCTCAACTCCAAGCGCGTCACCAGCCTGGCGAACGTCTACCAGATGGAGGTGGGCGACGTCATGCAGATGGACTTCGACGGTGACGGGTCGAAGGACCACTCCATGATGACGACGTACAAGAGCCGCTACGGCGTCCCGTACCTCACGTACCACTCCACCAACACCTACCGGAAGTCGGTGGCGAGCATCATCGCGTCCTACCCGGACGCGGTCTACTACGCCTACCGCACCTGACCGGTACCGCCGCGCGGCGGGCGGCCACCGCTCGGCGCGTGGGCGGGAGGTGGGGGGGGGGGG
>NZ_JBPQTX010000589.1:0-1582 GCF_051386555.1 Streptomyces sp. URMC 126 | reverse complement strand
GGGGTACAAGTCGAAGGTGTGAGGGGGTGGGGGTGCCAGTTCGGGTGTGAGCGGCGGTACGGGCGGCTGTGGTTCGTGGGTGTGCTGCCGCCCGTACCGTGCGGTCCTGGTCCGGGCTAGCGGTACCGTGCGGTCCGGGTCCGGGCTAGCGGCCCGGCAGGAACTGAGGCCCCTGCGGGGGCAGCCGGAAGGCCGGGTCGGGGGTCATCGGCGGAGGCAGCGGGTAGTCGGCCTGGGCGTCCTGGAACGGCTGCTGCGTCTGCGGCGGCTGTTGCGTGTGCTGCTGCCCCTGTTGGGCTCCGTGGTGCCCTCCGTGCTGCTGTCCGTGCGGAGGCTGGTGGGGCGGGGGCTGCTGGGGGTAGCCGTAGGACGGCTGGGCGGCCGGGTACTGCGGATAGCCGTACCCGGGCTGGGACGGCGACGCCGGCGGGACGCCGGGCGGCGGCGGGTAGCCGTACCCCGGCCCGGCGGGGCGCGGGACGGCCGTGGTGGGCGCGTCCGCGGCGGCCACGAGCGGGGCGGTCGGCGGAGGCGGGGGCGCTGTGACCGGTGCGGCGACCGGTGCGGTGACCGGTGTGGCGTGCGGGTCTGGGGAGGCCAAGGCGGGCGATGCGCCCTGGGCTCCGGGAGCGGCCGCCGGTGCGGCGGGGAACGGTGGCCGGGCGGGCGCCGTCTCCGGAGATATGGGCTCGGGGTGCCGGGGTGCGGCGCCGGGCGCGGCCTCGGGAGAGGCGGGAGTCCGCCCGTCGTCCGCGGTACCGGGCCGGGGTCCGTCCGCCGCCCCGGCTCCTGAGTCGGTCCCGTCCGGTTCGCCGGTTTCGTTTCCGCCTTCGGCCCCGGCCCCGGCCCCGTCCCCGTCCCCGTCCTCGTCTTCAACGGAGATGCCGTACTCGGTGGCCAGTCCCACCAGACCCGACGCGTAACCCTGGCCGAGGGCCCGGAACTTCCAGCCGTCGCCGCGGCGGTAGAGCTCGCCGCAGATCATCGCCGTCTCGTCGCCCGTCTCGGGCCGGACGTCGAAGCGGGCGACGAGCGGGCCGGGGGCGGCGGCGGTGTCGCCGGGCGCACCGGCCGCGGCGCCGCCCGGGGACGCGGAGGAGGCGTCGTACAGCAACAGGCAGAGATCGTCGACCAGGCCGAACGTCCCGCCGTCGGCGGAGGCGGCGATCACCACCCGGCGTACGGAGCCGTCCAGCGGCGCGAGGTCGGCCTCGACAGTGTCGGTCAGCCCCTCGTGCAGCCGCTTCTTGGGCAGGTGGCGCACCAGGCCGGAGGGGTGGCGGGGCTGGTTGTAGAAGACGAAGTCCTCGTCCGAACGCACACGGTCGTCGGCGCCCAGGAGCAGGGCGGAGACGTCCACGTCGGGGATGCCGGCACCAGGGGTCCAGCGCAGCACCGCCCGGACGGCCGGGGCCTCCAGCGGGATGTTCGATCCCTTCAGCATCGTGTGCGTCATGCCCGCAATCCTGCCCTCCCGCGCGGGCCGCGGACAACGCGGGCCCCGCCCGCGGCCGAAGCGCGGCCGGGGGAACCGGGGGAGCGCCCGGGGCGCGCGGGGGCCGCGCGGGGGCCACGCCCATCC
>NZ_JBPQTX010000588.1:0-1602 GCF_051386555.1 Streptomyces sp. URMC 126 | reverse complement strand
GACCCGGCGCGGTCCCGCCCCCACCCCCGCGGGGCCGCGCCGCGCCCGCGCGGTCCGCGATCTACCACCGGCCGGGCGCGGGTGGGAAGGTGAACGTATGGGCGATCTGATCAGTCTCCTGCGCGAAGGGCTCCCGGACGCGGCGGTCCTCACCGACCCCGACGTCACCGCCTCCTACGCCAACGACATGGCCGGCTTCTGTCCCGCCGGCGCACCCGCCGCCGTCGTCCTGCCCCGCACCGTGGAGCAGGTCCGGCACGTCATGCGGACCGCGACCGCGCTCCGCGTCCCCGTCGTCCCGCAGGGGGCCCGCACCGGGCTGTCGGGCGCGGCGAACGCCGTCGACGGCTGCGTCGTGCTGTCGCTGGTCAAAATGGACCGGATCCTGGAGATCGACCCGGTCGAGCGCATCGCCGTCGTCGAACCGGGCGTCGTCAACGCCGTGCTCTCCCGCGCGGTCGCCGAGCACGGGCTGTACTACCCGCCCGACCCGTCCAGCTGGGAGCAGTGCACCATCGGCGGCAACATCGGCACCGCCTCCGGCGGTCTGTGCTGCGTCAAGTACGGCGTCACGGCGGAGTACGTGCTCGGGCTGGACGTCGTCCTCGCCGACGGGCGGCTGCTCACCACCGGCCGTCGCACCGCCAAGGGTGTCGCGGGGTACGACCTGACGCGGCTGTTCGTCGGCTCCGAGGGCAGCCTCGGCGTCGTCGTCCGGGCCGTGCTCGCCCTGCGGCCCGCGCCGGCGCCGCAGCTCGCGCTCGTCGCCGAGTTCCCGTCCACCGCCGCCGCCTGTGAGGCCGTCCGCCGGATCATGGCGCGCGGGCACGCGCCCTCGCTGCTGGAGCTGATGGACCGCACCACGGTCCAGGCCGTCAACTCGTACACGGGCATGGGCCTCCCGGAGTCCACCGAGGCCCTGCTCCTGGCCGCCTTCGACACCCCGGACCCCGGCCCCGACCTCGTGGCCGTCGGCGAGGTGTGCACGGCGGCGGGGGCCACCGACGTCGTCCCCGCCGACGACCCGGCCGAGTCCGAACTCCTGCTCCAGGCACGGCGGGTGTCATTGCCCGCCCTGGAGCGGCTGAGCCCCGCCACCATGATCGACGACGTGTGCGTCCCGCGTGGGCGCCTCGCCGCGTTCTTCGACGGCACCGCCGCCATCGCCGACCGGCACGGCCTCACCATCGGCGTCTGCGCCCACGCCGGCGACGGCAACACCCACCCCGTCGTCTGCTTCGACCCCGCCGACGAGGACGAGGCGCGCCGCGCCCGGGAGTCGTTCGACGAGATCATGGCGCTGGGGCTGGAGCTCGGCGGCACGATCACCGGGGAGCATGGTGTGGGGCTGCTGAAGAAGGAATGGCTGGCGCGGGAGGCCGGGCCGGTGGCGATGGAGATGCAGCGGGGGATCAAGGCGGTGTTCGACCCGCTGGGGCTGCTCAATCCGGGCAAGGTGCTCTGACCGCTCAGACCGCTCTGACCGCTTCGGGCGCTCTGACCGCTCCGGGTGGGGCGGGGCAGGGGCGAGGCGGCCGGGAAGCGGCGCTCCGCCCGCCGGGCGCGGAGGCTCCATGAGCCCCCGCCCCGCCGCTTACCCTC
>NZ_JBPQTX010000587.1:0-1610 GCF_051386555.1 Streptomyces sp. URMC 126 | reverse complement strand
CCCCCGATGCCTCAAAGCCCCCTCCACTCTCCCCCGTACCGCGCGCGCTCCTCTCCCGCCTAGCGGGCGGAGTCCGCGGCCTTCAGCAGCGCTTCCTTGGTGACCGCGCCCGCGTACACCTTGCCGTCGTCCGTCAGCAGGACGTTCACCAGGCGGGTGCTGACGAGCCGGCCGGAGCCGAACGAGCCCGTGACCTTGCCGCCGAGGCTGTCGAGCAGCTTCTCGGCGTCCTTCGCGTGGGCTCCGCCCTTCGGGCCGAGGCCCTTGCCGGCCCCCATGCCGCCCGTGCCCTTGCCGGTGTCGAGCCGGGCGATGGTCGCCCAGCCGGTGCCCGTCACCTTCGGGGCGGACGCGGTGTCCGTCCCGGGGGCGGCCGGGAGGCTGCCCTTCCCGAACCCGTCCGCGCCCTGCCGGCCGGCCTTCCCGTCGTGCGAGCCCTCGGTCACCTTCGCCCCCTTGGGCGGGGTGAACGTGAAGGTGGAGGCGCTCGGCCGGTCGAAGGAGACCTTCGTGAAGGCCACGTCGACGGCCGCCTTGCCGCCGCCCTTCGGGGTGAGCGTGAACTTCAGCGGTACGCCGTTCTTCGCGTCCACGGCGATCCGGACGGACCCGACGGTCGACTCGCTCTGCTTGGGCGTGAGGGTCAGCCGGTAGGCGTCCCGGCCGGCCACCTTGGCCGTGCCGTCGACCGCCACGTCGGTGGTGCCCTCCGCCGCGGCGAGGGCCTTCTTCGCCAGCTCCTGCGGGGAGGCGTCGGCGAGCCCCTCGGGCACCTTGTGGTCACGGCTCCCGTCCGCCGCGCCCTTGGGAGCGGTCGTGTGGTACGCCGCGTTGCTGCCGCTGTCGTACGCCCAGACCTGGTCGCCGTTGCGGACCAGGCTGTACTCCGCGGCGCGCTCGACGATGGACACCCGCTGCTTGTCCGGGCCGTCCGCGGCCACGCGCAGGGTGTGCGAACCGGAGGCGAGCTCGGTCAGCTTGCCGGCGGGGTTCGCGTCGGCCTTGCCCTTGCCGCCGCCGGCCTTGCCCATCGCCCCGCCGAGCGAGACGCCCGACGGGAGGGAGGGCAGGCCGAGGTCGGTGGTGACGCGGACGGAGCCGGACAGCTGCTGGACGTCCGAGGCGGCGACCTTGGCTATCAAGTCCTGTGCGGTGATCTTCGGCAGGTCGGGGTCCCCCGCGGTGGCGAGGGCCGAGCCGATGCCGATCGTGGCGGCGGCGACGCCCGCCACCGCGACGGGGACCGCGTAACGGACGGCCTTGCGGCGGCCGGCCCCCGAGGGCCCGGTGGCCCCGGCCGGCTCGTGGCCGTCGGCGCCGGGTGTCGGTTGGATCCGTGCCATGTGCTCTACCTCCGTCGTCTGCGGCGGTCTCTCGCGTCGTGCACTCGCCCATCCCCAGGCTCATTGTGGCCCGACCGCTCGGTGGGGGCGTCGGAGTCGGGAGAATTGTCCGGAGACCTTCCCTCCCGCACGACTCCGTCCATTCCACCAATGTCCGGCGCCGCGGTCATCAGCCGCCGGACTCAACTCACCGTACCCCTCGGGTATGACAACCCCTAGGGGACGAACCACCGGGAGGAGGAGCGGGGTTCCGTCGGGGGGCGGGTG
>NZ_JBPQTX010000586.1:0-1633 GCF_051386555.1 Streptomyces sp. URMC 126 | reverse complement strand
AACGTGGCGGGGGCCGGCGTCGGGTGCGGTGGCGACGACGCGCGGCGTGCACCCGGGGCCGGTTCCGAGGTGGGGACCGGGGCCGGGTGAGGTTCCGGCCCGGCCGACCCGGGTTCCGGGGCCGGTGGCCGGGGTGGGCCGGAACGCTCGTCCGGAGCTGTCTCAGGGGCTGGGGCCGGGATCGGAGCACACCGCGGGGCCGATGCCGCTTCCGGCCCCGGAATCGGCGTCGATCCGGGAACCGGTTCCGCCCCGGCAGCCGGCTGTCGCCCGGTGGCCGGCTCCCGTCCAGAGCCCGGCGCGCGTGCCCCGTTCCGCTCCGGTCGACGGTCCGGCTCGGCACCCGGGGACAGTTCGTACAGCCCGGCCGGCACCCCCGCCACGTTCCGGACGAGGACGTGGCAGTCCACCAGCGGCCGGCAGGGCGCTCCCGTGTGGTCCGACGGCACCGGCTCCAGCGCGTGCCGCAACAGGCCGGCGAGCGCGTCGGCGGGCAGCGGAGCGTCGGCCGGCAGGAACATCCGGCCGCCCGAGTCCCGCGCGCGCAGTGCCTCCGCCAACTCAGGCCTGCCGGGCCCCTGGACCGCGCCGCCCAGGGGCAGGGCCGCCGCCCGGTCTCCGGCCGTGGGCGCGCGGAAAGCGGACGTCTCCACCGGGACGCCCGGCCCGGGCAGCCGGGACAAGCGGTCCAGCGCCGTCAGCCCGGACCAGGCCGCCGCGTCGGCATGACACGTCCGTACGTACTCCGGCCGGATCACGTCCAGCGGCGCCTCCTGCACCGCGGCGCCCGCACCGGGCCCGCCCCGGGCGCCGTACAGGTCGACCACCGCGAACGCGGTCTCCTCCGTGCCGTCCAGGCCCAGCGCCCGGTTCACCACCGCGTCCCCGAACCGGTGGTGGACGCGCCCCTCCAGGCCCAGCGCCGCCGCGACCATCAGCGCGTTGCCGACGGTCATGCCCGCTTCCTGGGCGCCCAGCCGGTACGCGTAGTCGCGGTAACGGAACGCCGTCTTGCGGAAGTGGACGGCCGCCACCAGCAACGCCAGTGTGCCGCCCCCGGTCCGCCCGGTCCCCGCGGCGGCGTGCAGCGCCGCCGGGACGCCCCCGGTACGCAGCCGGGTCAGCGCGTGGTGCGCCGGGTCGAAGTGGTAGCAGCCGGCGGGCAGTTCCCCGGCGGGCGCGGCGAGCCAGAGGTAGAGCTCTACGGGGTGGAAGCAGCGGGCGGACGGCACGACGCGGTGGTACGGCCACGCCGCGTGCGGTCCCAGCTCCATCCGGCCGAGCCCGTAGGCGTGGTGCACGAGGGCGGACACGGCCGGTTCGTCCAGGGCCGCCCGGCCGGGGACGGCGTCCGGCCGCGCCCCGCGGAACCCCTCGAACGACCAGCGCGCGTCCCCGATCCGCCGGGCCGGCGCGCTCAGCGTGTGCCTCGGCAGCCCGCGGTAGGTCTTGAACGGCAGCGGATCCCCGTCCCCGCCCTCCGCGCCCTGCCCCTCGGCGAACAACTCCCGCACCCGCTCGAAGGTGCGCCACCAGAAGCACAGGCCGGGGGTGGCGGGCTCGCCGCCGGGCGGCTCGGCCCGTTCCGCCAGGGCGGCGGGCTCGTCCGCTCGGCGGGGGCCGGGGCCCGGGG
>NZ_JBPQTX010000585.1:0-1640 GCF_051386555.1 Streptomyces sp. URMC 126 | reverse complement strand
GCCGTCCGCCACGCGGCTCACGCCGGCTCGAACCCCGGCCGCCCCGCCCGCGACACGAAACTCGCCTCCGTGGCGACCGGCGCCCCCGGCCGCGTGGCGTACGGCAGCACCCGGTAATCGGCCCGGACGCTGTCCGGGGTGAAGGTGATGACGACGTAACCCCGGCGCTCCGCGTAGTACTTGATGTGCGGATTGACCCGCATCACGTTCTCCCAGTCGTCCGGCCGCTCGACCCCGTCGAAGCCGCTGGACACGGACGTGCCGAGGATCTCGACGCCCAGCGTGGCGGAGCCCGGGTCGTCGAAGTCCTCCTTGATGTCCATGGCGTAGTGGACGTGGACGTCACCGGAGAGGACGACGAGGTTGGCGATCTCCGCGTCCCGCGCGCCGTCGAGGATCCTGCGGCGCGACGCGGGGTAGCCGTCCCAGGCGTCCATCGACACGCGCGCCCGCCCGACGTTGCCCTTGCGCTGGCAGAAGGCCACCTGCTGGACGAGGACGTTCCAGGTCGCGCAGGACTCCCGGAAGCCGTCCAGCAGCCACTCCTCCTGCTCGGCCCCGGTGAGCGTCCGCGCCGGGTCCTCGGACTCGGGCCCGGGGTACTTCCAGCCGTCCCCGTACGCCTGGTCGGACCGGTACTGCCGGGTGTCCAGGACGTCGAACCGCGCCAGGTCCCCGTAATGGAACCGCCGGTACAGCCGGGCGTCCGGGCCGGAGGGACGCTGCCGTTCGCGCAGCGGCATGTGCTCCCAGTACGCCCGGTAGGCGGCGGCGCGGCGGCGCAGGAACTCGTCGGTCGGCAGGTTGCGCTGGGAGACGGCGGCGGCGTAGTTGTTCTCCACCTCGTGGTCGTCCCAGGTGACGATCCAGGGGTGCGCGGCGTGCGCGGCCCGCAGGTCGGCGTCGGTCTTGCCGAGCGCGTAGCGCAGCCGGTAGCCGTCGAGGGTGGTCAGCCAGTGGTTGAAGACCTCGGGGAGCTGTTGCTCTCCGGTGTAGCCGCGGGCTCCGGCCTGGGCGTTGATCTCGTTCTCGTAGATGTAGTCGCCGACGAAGAGGACGGCGTCCAGATCCTCCTCCCGGGCGAGGTGGGCGAGGGCCGTGTAGTACCCCTCGTCGTACTGCAGGCAGGAGGCCAGCCCCATCCGTACGCGTCCGACGTCCGCTCCGGGAGCGGGCGCCGTCCTGGTCCGCCCGACGGGGCTGGTCCACGGGCCGCAGCGGAAGCGGTACCAGTACGTCCGGGCCGGCTCCAGCCCGTCGACCTCCACGTGGACGCTGTGCGCGTCCGCGCCGTCGGCCGCCACGACCCCGCCGCACACGATGTCGCGCAGCCCCTCGTCCGCCGCCACCGCCCACTCCACCGGGATCCGGCACTCCGGCGGCAGCCCGCCGTCCACCTCCAGCGGGCGCGGCGCCAGTCTCGTCCACAACACGACCCCGTCGGGCAGCGGATCACCGGAGGCGACGCCGAGCGTGAAGGGATCCTCGACCACCTCCCGCCCGCTCAACTCCCTGTCCGACCGCCGCTGCCGCATCTCGCGCGTCATGCGCTCCACTCCCTCCGGTAACGGAGTCCGACGGGACGAGGGTACCGCCGGGGGCGGGCGGGGGGCCGCGGTGGCCGAGGCGGTGGAGCTGGT
>NZ_JBPQTX010000584.1:0-1653 GCF_051386555.1 Streptomyces sp. URMC 126 | reverse complement strand
GGGTGGGGCTCCGGGGTGGCGTGATGCGCCGGTGGGGGGCGTCTCTGCGGATGAGTCGCGGGCCGACCGGTCTGGACGGCGTGTGCTCCGGCCGCCATACTCGCCTGTCCGTCGCCGCCGCTGTGGCGAAGTCGTGTGCGTGTGCTCGCTCCCGCCTTCAGTCCCTGAACGCGGAGGGGAGTTGTCGACGAAGGGCGGTCTTCGGTCACTCCCGGGGCGGCCTTGGCGTGCGTACCCCAGGCCGCCGCACCCCCGCCGGTTGGTGGCCCTTACATCCTGCGTGTGGCTGATGCCGTGTCAGTCGGTACGTCCCTTAAGGGATTCCACCTCCTCCCCTCGGTCGATGACCGGCCCCTAAGGGGTTTCTACCGTGACGGGCATGACGAAGAATTCCGCACGTCGTTGCGTACACCCCGGTCGTGGCCGGACGGGTACGGTCGCCGCCGCGACCCTGCTCGCCACGCTCGCCGGCTCCTGGATACCCGCCGTCGCCGCGTCGGCCCCGGCCTCGACCGCCCCCACGGCCCTCGCCGCTCCGGCCGCCGCCAGATCCGCCGGGCCCGAGGTGCCCGCCCCCACCGTCCGGCAGCCGATCGGGGAGAAGACCGTGCGGCTGGTCGACGAGTCCCGGACGGACCCCTGGAAGCCGTCCGCCGGAAAGCGCGAGCTGATGGTCTCGGTCTGGTACCCGGCGCGGTCCGGTCGCGGCACCACGGCGCCGTACGTCTCGCCGGGGCTCTCCGAGGCGCTGTACGGCAACACGAAGCTGAGCACCGTACGGACCCACGCCGTCGTCGACGCCGCGCCGGCGGCCGGCGGGGCCCGGCCGCTCGTCGTGTTGTCGCCGGGCTTCGGACAGAGCCGGGCGTCACTCACTTCCGTCGCCGAGGAACTGGCGAGCCGTGGCTATGTGGTGGCCGGTGTCGACCACACCTACGAGACCGCCGTGGAGTTCCCGGGCGGCCGGATCGAACAGTGCGCCATCTGCGGCCCTGAGGAGCGTGACAACGCGGCGGTGGTCCGTAACCGCGCGAAGGACCTCCGGTTCGTCCTCGACCGGATCGTCGCCAACTCCCCGGTCGTCCCGGGGCTGCGCGTCGACCGGGCCCGGATCGGCATGGCCGGCCACTCCATCGGCGGGGCGAGCGCTGTGGAGGTGCTGGGGCAGGACGCCCGGGTGTCCGCCGCCGCCGACATGGACGGCGACTTCTTCACCGATCCGCCCGCCGGCGGCGTCAAGAAGCCCGTGTTGCTGCTCGGCGCGGCCCGGGCCGGCGACCTCGGCGGCCCCATGGACACCTGGAGCCCCGCCTGGAAGCACATGACCGGCTGGAAGCGCTGGCTGGACGTGGGCAAGGGCGGCCATATGTCCTTCACTGACATGCACTGGCTCGCGGACCAGGTGGGTTTGCCGCCGGGCGTGCCTCCGGAGGACGCGGCCGGTGCGTTCGGCACCATCTCCAGCGACCGCTCCAACGCGCTCACGCGGGCGTATCTCGTCGCCTTCTTCGACCGGCAGCTGCGCAACGCCCCGGGGAAGCTGCTCGACGGTCCTTCGGCGGAGTTCCCGGAGGTCGCGTTCCTGAAGCAGGAGGGGGGCGGGAGCGCGGCCCGGAAGAGGTAGGGGAGACCTAAGGGGAGAGGGGGCGGAGG
>NZ_JBPQTX010000583.1:0-1661 GCF_051386555.1 Streptomyces sp. URMC 126 | reverse complement strand
AGCCCACCCCGCCCACCGGCCTGCCCCGCCGCGTCCGGCAGGCCGGCCTCGCCCCGCTGGTCAGGGGGACCCTCCGGGCCGCCGCCGAGCCGGACGACCACGAGACGGCCCGCGACCCCGAAGAGGTCCGCGCCCGGATGGCCGCCCTGCAACGGGGATGGCGGCGCGGCCGGGCGGACGCCCCGCCCCCCACCGAGCACGACAGCGCAGGAACCACCAACGAAAGGGACGGTCGATGACCGCCATACGCAACGCGTCGGCAGACACCACCACGGCACAGCCCGCGGGAAACGGCAAGCTCAACTGGCTGCTCGACGACCTCGTCGAGCGCGTCGGCACCATCCGCAAGGCCCTCGTCCTCTCCGGTGACGGCCTCGCCGTCGGCTCCTCCGCCGGCCTCACCCGCGAGGACGGCGAACACCTCGCCGCCGTCGCCTCCGGCTTCCACAGCCTCGCCAAGGGCGTGGGCCGCCGCTTCGACGCCGGACAGGTGCGCCAGACCGTCGTCGAACTCGACGACGCGTTCCTCTTCGTCACCGCCGCCGGCCAGGGCAGCGCCCTCGCCGTCCTCGCCGAGGCGGACTCCGACATCGGCCTGATCGCCTACGAGATGACCCTGCTCGTCAAGCGCGTCGGCGCCCACCTGGCGAGCTCCCCTCGCGCCGGCGAGGCCGCCGGCGGATGACCGGACGGACGGCCGGAAACGGCGGGACCGGGAACACGACCGGAGAACCGGACCACTGGTACGACGACGCGGCGGGCCCGGTGGTCCGGCCGTACGCCATGACCCGCGGACGCACCCGGGGCGCCGGGCAGCACCGGCTCGACCGCACGGCGTTCGTCGTCGCCGTGCGGCCCCCCGACGGCACCGACGACCGGCTCGGCCCCGAACACCTCCGCATCGCGGAGCTGACGGCCCAGGACCCCCGCTCCGTCGCCGAACTCGCCGACCGCCTCGGCCTCCCCTCCGGCGTCGTCCGCGTCCTCGTCGGCGACCTCTTCGAAGCCGGCATCGTCCGCGTCGACCGCCCGATCCCTCCGGCGGAACCCCCTGACGAAAGCATCCTGCGCCTGGTCATCAACGGCCTGCGGACCCTGTGAGACCGAACGCGCGGCGAGCTCGCCGACGGGACTCCCCACCGACGCCCGCGCATACCGCGACCGAAACCGGCGGGGTCGGCGGCAAGCCCCCTACGGGAGCCCCCGGCCGCCGGGCCCCTCGGAACCGAGCCGAAGCCACCCGCGCCCGCGGACACCGGAAGACGGCGCATCCGACGACTGGCCCTCGCGTGGGTGCTGCCTGTCGGCGGGTCCCAGCGAGGGCGCTGCCGGTCGGCGGGTCTCTGATCGTCGCTGTCCGTCGGCCGGCCCCCCGCGTCAGCCCCGTCCGACGACCGAATCCCGCGTCAGCGCCGTCCGCCGACCGCTTGTCGCACCGCGCGTCCCTGCACCGGCACCCTCCGCACCGCCTGCATCCGCACCGCCTGCATCCGCACCGCCTGCATCCGCACCGCGTGCATCCGCACCGCGCACCGCTGCCGCGTGCCGCGCGCACTCGCACCCCGCACCATTGCCCGCGCGCACCGCGCACCGCGCACCGCGCACCGCGCACCGCGCACCGCGCACCGCGCACCGCGCACCGCGCACCGCGCACCGCGCAC
>NZ_JBPQTX010000582.1:0-1688 GCF_051386555.1 Streptomyces sp. URMC 126 | reverse complement strand
CCCCCGCCACCCCCGGCACCGAGGCCCCCGGCTCCGGCGGCATCGCCGCCGACGGCACCGCCGCGACCCGGGCCGTCGTCGGCGAACTGCTGCGGCGGATGGCGGAGGGTGATCCGGAACGCATCGCGGAGCTCTACGCGGAGGGGGCGGACTGGACGTTCGACTGGCCGGTGGAGGAGCTCGGCCGGGCGGAGACGCCGTGGATCCGGGAGCGGTCGAGCCGGGCGGACGCGGCGGCGCACTACCGGGAGATCGCGGCACATCACGTGCCGGAGGAGACGGACACGCGGATCGAGCGGGTGCTCGTCGACGGGACGGACGCGGTCGTCACCGGCGAGCTGCGGCTGACGGCACGGCCGACGGGACGGCCCTACCGGGCGCGGTTCGCGCTGCATCTGACGGTGGAGGGCGGGCTGGTGACGCGGCATCACGTGTACGAGGACAGCCTGGCCGTCGCCCGGGCGTTCACGGCCTGAGGCCGAACCGTCCCCGCGGCCGGTCAGCCCGCGCCCCGGCGGCGGGCGGCGCGGGTCTGCTGCAGGGCGGCGACCTGACGGTAGAGCTCGGCGGCCTCCGCCGTGCGGCCGAGCTGCTGCAGGCAGCGGGCCTCGTCGTTGCGGCTGGCGAGCGCGTCGGGGTGGTCCGCGCCCAGGACGCGCTGACGGGCCTGGGCGACGTCGCGGTAGACGGCCAGGGCGTCCGTCCAGCGGCCGAGCCAGCCGAGGCCGACCGCCACCTCGCGGCGGCTGACGAGGGTGTCGGGGTGGTCGGCGCCGAGTACCCGGGCGCGGATGGCGCAGACGTCGCGAGCCTCGGCGAGGGCCTCCTCCCAGCGGCCGAGGCGGCCGAGGTTGACGCCCATGCCGTGCCGGGCCCGGAGGGTGTCCGGATGGACGGGGCCCTGCACACGGGCGCGGTCCTCGATCAGGGCGCGGTACAGCTCCAGCGCCTCGGTGCTGCGGCCGAGGCGGCCGAGACAGATGCCGGCCTCGTACCGGGCGGCCAGGGTGTCCGGGTGGTCCGGGCCGAGCACCCGGGCGCGGGCCGCCGCCACCTCGCGGTACGTGTGCAGGGCCTCGCTCCAGCGGTCCAACTGACCGAGTGTGTAGGCCACTTCGTAGCGGGTGACGAGGGTGTCGGGGTGGTCCGCGCCGAGCACCCGGGCCCGTGCGGCGGCCACGTCGTACGCCAGCCGGTACGCCTCCTCCAACAGGCCCAGTCTGCCCAGGCTGTAGGCGAGGTTGTGGCCGCAGCGGAGGGTGTCGGGGTGGTCGGGGCCCATGATGCGCTCGCGGGCCGCCAGGACGTCCGCGTACACCTCCCGGGCCTCGAAGTGGCGGCCGAGCCGGCCGAGGACGTACGCCGTCTCCTGGCGGGCCGCGAGGGTGTCGGGGTGGTCGGGGCCGAGCGTGCGGGAACGGGCGGACGCGGTGCGGGCGAACTCGCGGAGCGCCTCCTCGGGGCGGCCGAGGCGGCTGAGCGAGAAGGCGACCTCGTAACGACTGGCGAGGGTGTCGGGGTGATCGGGGCCGAGCAGCCGCTCCCGTTCGGCGAGCACGGCGCGGTGCGTCTCGTCGGCCTCCGCCCAGCGTCCGGCGCGGCCGAGGCGGAGCCCGCCGGAGTGCCGGGCGGCCAGTTCGTCCAGCACGTCCGGCGTGGCCGGCATGTCCGGGGGGACGGGGGTGGGG
>NZ_JBPQTX010000581.1:0-1712 GCF_051386555.1 Streptomyces sp. URMC 126 | reverse complement strand
CCTCATCTCGAAGCAGGCTTCCCGCTTAGATGCTTTCAGCGGTTATCCCTCCCGAACGTAGCCAACCAGCCATGCCCTTGGCAGGACAACTGGCACACCAGAGGTTCGTCCGTCCCGGTCCTCTCGTACTAGGGACAGCCCTTCTCAAGACTCCTACGCGCACAGCGGATAGGGACCGAACTGTCTCACGACGTTCTAAACCCAGCTCGCGTACCGCTTTAATGGGCGAACAGCCCAACCCTTGGGACCGACTCCAGCCCCAGGATGCGACGAGCCGACATCGAGGTGCCAAACCATCCCGTCGATATGGACTCTTGGGGAAGATCAGCCTGTTATCCCCGGGGTACCTTTTATCCGTTGAGCGACGGCGCTTCCACAAGCCACCGCCGGATCACTAGTCCCGACTTTCGTCCCTGCTCGACCCGTCGGTCTCACAGTCAAGCTCCCTTGTGCACTTACACTCAACACCTGATTGCCAACCAGGCTGAGGGAACCTTTGGGCGCCTCCGTTACCCTTTAGGAGGCAACCGCCCCAGTTAAACTACCCACCAGACACTGTCCCTGATCCGGATCACGGACCCAGGTTAGACATCCAGCACGACCAGAGTGGTATTTCAACGACGACTCCACACACACTGGCGTGCATGCTTCACAGTCTCCCACCTATCCTACACAAGCCGAACCGAACACCAATATCAAGCTATAGTAAAGGTCCCGGGGTCTTTCCGTCCTGCTGCGCGAAACGAGCATCTTTACTCGTAGTGCAATTTCACCGGGCCTATGGTTGAGACAGTCGAGAAGTCGTTACGCCATTCGTGCAGGTCGGAACTTACCCGACAAGGAATTTCGCTACCTTAGGATGGTTATAGTTACCACCGCCGTTTACTGGCGCTTAAGTTCTCAGCTTCGCCCCACCGAAATGGAGCTAACCGGTCCCCTTAACGTTCCAGCACCGGGCAGGCGTCAGTCCGTATACATCGCCTTACGGCTTCGCACGGACCTGTGTTTTTAGTAAACAGTCGCTTCTCGCTGGTCTCTGCGGCCACACCCAGCTCAGGAAGCAAGTTCCATCACCGGACATGGCCCCCCTTCTCCCGAAGTTACGGGGGCATTTTGCCGAGTTCCTTAACCATAGTTCACCCGAACGCCTCGGTATTCTCTACCTGACCACCTGAGTCGGTTTAGGGTACGGGCCGCCATGAAACTCGCTAGAGGCTTTTCTCGACAGCATAGGATCATCCACTTCACCACAATCGGCTCGGCATCAGGTCTCAGCCTTAACGTGTGACGGATTTGCCTACCACACGGCCTACACCCTTACCCCGGGACAACCACCGCCCGGGCTGGACTACCTTCCTGCGTCACCCCATCGCTTACCTACTACCACCTTGGGCCGGCGGCTCCACCACTCCCCTTCGTCCGAAGACTCCAGGGCGGCTTCACGGCCTTAGCATCAGAGGATTCGATATTGGGCGTTTCAAAGCGGGTACCGGAATATCAACCGGTTGTCCATCGACTACGCCTGTCGGCCTCGCCTTAGGTCCCGACTTACCCTGGGCAGATCAGCTTGACCCAGGAACCCTTAGTCAATCGGCGCACACGTTTCCCACGTGTGTATCGCTACTCATGCCTGCATTCTCACTCGTGAACCGTCCACAACTCGCTTCCGCGGCTGCTTCACCCGGCACACGACGCTCCCCTACCCATCACAG
>NZ_JBPQTX010000580.1:0-1719 GCF_051386555.1 Streptomyces sp. URMC 126 | reverse complement strand
CGCGCGGGTGTAGCTCAGTAGTAGAGCGCCCCCTTTCCAAGGGGGAGGCGCAGTGTGCGATCCCTGTCACCCGCTCTCATCGCTCGTCCCGACCACCCCGGTGGATCAGGTAGAGTGGTGTTCGCACCGCACGGAAGCGCGGAGCACATGCGGACGTAGCTCAGTTGGTAGAGCGCAACCTTGCCAAGGTTGAGGTCGCGAGTTCGAGCCTCGTCGTCCGCTCAGAGGGAAGGCCCCGGTCCTGTGACCGGGGCCTTCCGCGTTTTCCGCTCCTTTCCCTCCTCTTCCCGGCCCGTCTTTTTTTCACTTCCGCGCGCGGGGGCATGACGTTTGTCAGGACGAGAGGTGACAGCGCGCACTGCCGGTCCCCGGCCGGCGCCGGAAGGCTGGAGGCATGGAGTCCGGGGAGTGTGTGATCGAAGCCGCGGGGCTGTGGCGCGTCCACGGCCGGGCCGGGCGATCCGGCAGGGTCGGGGGTGCCGACGGGAGTGCCGGTGTCGAGGCGGTCCGGGGGATCGGCTTCACCGTGCGGCGGGGCGAGGTGTTCGCCTTGCTGGGAGCCGACGGCGCCGGGAAGACGTCGACCGTCGAGCTGCTGGCGGGGCTGGCCCCGCCGACGGGCGGCCGGGTGACGGTGCTCGGCCACGACCCGTACGCGCAGCGGCGGCGGGTGCGGTCCCGGATCGGGGTGCTGCTTCAGGAGGACGGCCTTCCGTCCGGGCTGACGGCGGGCGAGGCGGCGGTGATGTGGGCCGGGTGCACCAGCGGTGCGCGCCCGGTGGACGAGGCGCTGGACCTGGCGGGGCTGGGAGCGCGGCGGAACGTCCGGCTGGGCCGGCTGTCGGGGGACGAACGGCGCCGGCTCGCCCTCTCCGTGGCGCTGCTGGGCCGGCCCGAGGTGCTGGTCCTGGACGAGCCGACGGCCGGGCTGGGCCCGTGGGCCCGGCGCGCCGTCGTCGAGCTGGTGCACCGGCTGCGCGCCGAGGGCACGACCGTGGTGCTGACCGCGCGCCGCCTGGAGGAGGCCGAGGCCCTGGCCGGCCGGCTGGCCGTCATGAGCGGGGGCCGGATCGTCGTCGAGGGGACGCCGTCCGAGGTGCGGGCGGCGTATCCGTCACGCATCCGGTTCGCCATGCCTCCGGGCTGGTTCGTCGGGGATCTCCCGCCGCTGGGCGCGCTGGGCGTCGTCGGCCACCGGGAACTCCCCGACGGCAGCGGGCGGGTGGAGCTGCTGACCCCGGAGCTCCAGCGAACGCTGACCGGCCTGCTGATCTGGGCCCGCGAGCGGGCGGTGGAACTGGAGGGGCTGGACGTGCGCACCGCCTCGCCGGAGGAGGCGTTCCCGGAGCCCGGCGAGGGCGACGCGGCCGGTGTGCGGTGCGGAACGGAGGCCGGATGACTCCGCTCGCCCGGCTGTCGGCCCTCGGCCGCGCCGAACTGACCCTGCTGTTCCGGAACCCCGCGGCCCTGATCCCGGCACTGTCCCTGCCCGCCCTGGCGGCGTACGTCCTGCGCCTGGTCGCCCTCCGCGTCGACGGGCTCGCCCCGGAACGGGCCGGCCTGACACCGGACGAGGCCACCGTGACGGCGGCGTTCGGCTGCGTCCTCCTCCTGGCCGTCCACCGGAATCTGGTCGGCGCCTACGTCGCCCGCCGGGAGGAGTCGGTCCTGAAGCGGCTGCGTGCCGGGGAGGCCGGGGAGGGGGAGGTCCCTGTCTCT
>NZ_JBPQTX010000579.1:0-1771 GCF_051386555.1 Streptomyces sp. URMC 126 | reverse complement strand
ACCCCCGGCCCCGTGCCCGTCGGCGCGCCCGCGCCGTCCGGGAGTCCGGCGCCCGTCGCCGTCACGCTGTCCACGGCTCCGCTGCCGGTCGCCGAGGCGGGGGCCGCCGCCACCGCGGAGGCGTCGCGCCGCGTCGCCGCCGACGCCCTGCGGGTGCTGGACCAGGACGCCATCGGGCAGCGCGCCGCGGAGGCCGCCGCCGCGTGCGGCGCGGTGCGGAGTCCGTCGGCCGAGCAGCGCCGTGCCTGCGGCGCGGTGAAGGAGCGGCTCGACGTGCTGGTCGCGGCCCGGACGGGGTTGCGGGAGCAGGCCGCGGCGGCCGCTCCGGACCGGGCCGCCGTCGCCCGGATCGTGGCGGACGCCCAGCGGGCACGGGACGAGCTCGCGCCGCGGGCCGCCGACGGCGGGGAGAGCGACGGCGGCCTGCTCTCCCTCGTCAGCAGGCTGCTGGGCGTGCTCGCCGAGCTGACCAGCGGTCTCGTGGGCACCCTGACCGGTCTCGTGACGGGTCTCTTCGGCTGACCGGCCGGGCCGGCCGAACCGGCCCCCATACCCCCGATCGCCCGAAAAGAACGCCGCCAAATGGCGGGACCGACGGCGTCCGGCGGGCCGACGGCCGCACGCCGGGTGCATTGTTCAGCTCCGTGAGGGGCCGCGACGGGCGGCCCTCGGCCGGACGGGCCCGCGCACGCGGCGTGCCGCGGGCCGACGACGAACGGAGCTGCGAACGATGCGTATGCGACACCGGGCCATGACGGCGCTGGCGGTCCTCACCCTCTCCATGGGGCCGGCCGGTACGGCCCTCGCCACGGACGCCCTCGACGACGCCTTCCTCGGCGCGGTGCACCAGGGCAACCTGGCCGAGATCGCCGCGGGCGGCGACGCCCAGAAGAACGCCGTGTCGATGTGTGTGCGGGACACCGGCAAGGTGCTGGTCCGCGACCACACGCTGATGGACGAGGGCGTCAAGGAGCTCAGCCGCAAGCTGAAGATCACCCTGCCCCGTTCGGTCACCCCGAAGCAGGAGCGGGAGCTGAAGGAGATCCGGAAGAAGGCGCGGACCCGCGGCTACGACAACCTCTGGCTGCGGGCCCAGGACACCGCGCACGTCCAGACCCTGGACCTGCTGGACGCCGAGGTGGCGCACGGCAAGGACGCGACGCTCCGGGATGCGGCCAAGAAGGCGCGTCCGGTCGTCGCCAAGCACCTGGACATGGTGCGCGACTGCATGATGCACATGCCGCCGCGGCACCGCTAGCGGCCGGCGACACCCCTGACGACCGCGGGGCCCGCGAGGGCGGCCCCGCGGTCGTCGCGTTTCCGCCGCCCCTTCCGACGTCGCCCGCACCACGGCTACCGGCCGGCCTCAGTCGACGCAGGTGACCCCGCCCATCCGCACCGGCCGTCCGTGGAAGGCGTCGTCCGGCATCCGGCCGCTCGCGTCCGGGACGACCGGCCGGGCCGAGGTGTCGCCCGGCGGGCCCGGTGTGCGCGGGGCGGAGCCGAGGGTGACGACGACGTGCCGGGCGGGGAGGGACGGGTCCGGTACGGGGTCGGCGCCGAGGCGGGCGGCGATGTGGCGGGCCGCGGCGTCCGCGCCGGTGCCGTGGGTGACGGTCGTGGCGGTGGCGGCGGGGGCGTTGGCGATCCGTCCCGGGGTGTAGCCGAGGGCGGCCAGGGCCCGGGACTCGGCCGCCGCGGCACCCGGCGCCCCGGAGGCGTTGCGCACGTCGACGGTCGTCGAGGACGCGTCGGCCGGGAGGGTGGGCGC
>NZ_JBPQTX010000578.1:0-1783 GCF_051386555.1 Streptomyces sp. URMC 126 | reverse complement strand
CGACCCGTAAGGGACCCGACCCGTAAGGGACCCGACCCGTAAGGGACCCGACCCGTAAGGGACCCGACCCGTAAGGGACCCGACCCGTAAGGGGCGGCCGACGTCCCCGAACCGCCCCGACCCGGCGAGCGCCGTACGGTCAGCTCTCCGCCGCGGCCCTGAGGCTCATGGGGGATTCGTAGATCTCCTGGTCGTCCTCGAAGAGACGCACCTGCTCCACGCCGCCCTCCAGCAGCGCCCGCCACTCCTCCCCGAGCCAGGACTCCGCGTCCCCCTGCGTCGTGAACTCCTCCGGCTCGACGGCCGGTGCCGTCTCCGTCCCGTCCGCCTTCTCGAACCGCCACACCCACGCCATGTCAGCCTCCAAAGGCTCGTGGTTCGCTGCCGAAGCGCAGCCTAACCCCCGGTCGGGGGCGCGGTCCCGGGGCGGGAAAGGGTGATCCCGACGCGCCCGCCGTGCGCGGACGCGAGACGATCGTGGCGTGGAACTGACTCTGCTCGGCACCGGAGCCCCCGAGGGGCTGCCGCGCCCCGGCTGCCCCTGCGCCGCCTGCGCCACCGCCGTGGGCGAGGACGCCCGGGCGGCGACCGCGCTGCTCGTCGACGGTGAGCTGCTCCTGGACCTGACGCCCGGGCCCGCGTTCGCGGCCGCGCGGGCGGGCCGGTCCGTCGCCGGGGTACGGCAGGTGCTGCTCTCCCACCCGCACGACGGCC
This sequence comes from Streptomyces sp. URMC 126, assembly GCF_051386555.1. Taxonomy (NCBI): domain Bacteria; kingdom Bacillati; phylum Actinomycetota; class Actinomycetes; order Kitasatosporales; family Streptomycetaceae; genus Streptomyces; species Streptomyces sp. URMC 126. The sequence continues at coordinate 1,069 of NZ_JBPQTX010000578.1, read as the reverse complement.
CTGCCGTCGAACTGCCGCCCGGCCTGCCGGCGCCGGTGCGGGTGCCGGACGGCCGCGACCTCTCCCTGATCAGCGGCCACCGGGTCCGGGCGGTCGCCCTGGACGCCCCGGGTACCGGCTACGAGGTGACGGGCCCCGACGGCGACCGGCTGCTCTACCTGCCGCCCGGCGGCGCCCCGGCCGGGCTCTCGGCCGCGGCCGGCCCGTACGACATCGTCCTGCTCGACGTGGTGGACCGGCCGGACGCGCTGGCCCGGCTGCGCGAGACGGGCGCGGTCACGGCGACCACGGACGTCGTCGCCGTCCACCTCGGCCACGAGGTGCCCCCGGGGCGCGAGCTGCACCGCCGGCTGGCCGCGGCCGGCGCGCGGACCGTCCCCGACGGCAGCACGCTGACCGTCGGCGACTACCACGCCGTCCCGGACGTGCCCCGGCGGACGCTCGTCCTCGGCGGGGCGCGCTCGGGCAAGTCCGTGGAGGCGGAGCGGCGGCTGGAGTCGTTCCCCGAGGTCCTCTACGTCGCGACCGGCGGCACCCGGGACGGCGACTCCGACTGGGCGGCCCGCGTCGCCCTGCACCGCGAACGCCGCCCCTCCTCCTGGCGCACGGCCGAGACCTGCGACCTCGTCCCCCTCCTCGCCGCCGACGGTCCGCCCCTGCTGATCGACTGCCTCTCGCTGTGGCTCACCCACGCCATGGACTCCGTCTCGGCCTGGGACGACGAGGCGTGGGCGAACGGGGCGTCGACGGCGCTCGCGCAGCGGGTCGCTTCGCTCGTCCGCGCCGTCCGGGAGACGCGGCGGACCGTCGTCGCCGTCAGCAATGAGGTCGGGTCCGGGGTGGTTCCGGCGACCGCTTCCGGGCGGCGGTTCCGGGACGAGCTGGGGAGGTTGAACGCGGCGTGGGCGGCGGAGTGTGAGCACGTGCTGATGGTGGTGGCGGGGGCGGCGGTGCGGCTGCGGTAGTGAGGGGGGTTGCCCCGGTCCCACCCCTTCGCCGTTTCCTGGGGCTGCCGCCCCAGACCCCGCTTGTCGCGGCTTCGCCGCTCGTCCTCAAACGCCGGACGGGC
>NZ_JBPQTX010000577.1:0-1797 GCF_051386555.1 Streptomyces sp. URMC 126 | reverse complement strand
CGGTAGGAGCCGGGGGTCGGCAGGAGCGGCGGGGAGCCGGGAATTCCGGTCCCCCGGCCGTACGTTCCCCCTGTGCACCGTCCACCGCCGCCCTGGAGTCGTGATGCTCTTCCCCCACCTCCGCCACGACCACCGTCTGCCCACGGAGGAGGAGGCCCTCAAGGGCCGCCCCGAACCGGCCTTCCCCCTCTCCGGCCGCCACACCGTCCTCGGCAACCCGCTGGCCGGCCCCTACCCCGAGGGCCTGGCCGTCGCCGACTTCGGCCTGGGCTGTTTCTGGGGAGCCGAGCGCCGTTTCTGGCAGACGCCCGGCGTGTGGACGACCCTCGTCGGCTACCAGGGCGGCATCACGCCGAACCCGACGTACGACGAGGTCTGCAGCGGCCTGACCGGGCACACGGAGGCGGTCCGGGTGGTCTTCGACCCGGCCGCCGTCCCCTACGAGACGCTGCTCAAGGTCTTCTGGGAGTCCCACGACCCGACCCAGGGCTTCCGCCAGGGCAACGACCGCGGCACCCAGTACCGCTCCGCGGTCTACACCCACTCCTCCGCCCAGCAGCGGGCCGCCGAGGCCTCCCGCGACGCCTACCAGGCCGTCCTCCGCGCCTCCGGCCACGGCGACATCACCACCGAGATCGCCCCGGCCGGGCCCTTCTACTGGGCCGAGGAGTACCACCAGCAGTACCTCGACAAGAACCCGGGCGGATACTGCGGCATCGGCGGGACGGGCGTGAGCTGCCCGATCGGGGTCGCGCCCGCCGGGGAGTGACGCCGCCGGGCGTGCGCGCTCTGCAGGGGCGAGGCGCCGGCGGGCCGCGAACGCGGCCGGTCAGCGCGCTTCCGGGTCAGTCTCCGTAGAGGAGGATGCTCTGGAGGCCGGCGAGAACCGAGGCGGCCTGCGGGTCCCCCGCCGCGCCGCGGTCTTGGGCGCCGGACTCCGCTTCGAGCACCTGTCTCCCTCTCCGCGATCGTGACGGACCCGTTCTGCCCAGGTGTACCGACGAGCGCGGGGCACCGGCAGGCGTGGCGCCCGGCGTCCGGATGCGTGCCCCGGGGCGCGGCGCCGGGGTGACGCCCCGGAGCCCGTCCTCGCCCGTGCGGCCGGACGGCCGCCCGCCGCTTCGGCGGCCCGGTTCGGCGGTCCTCGCCGGTGGAGTGCCACGACCCGGGCAGTCCGGACCGTCGAACCGCACGGAGCCGCCGGGAGTCCCGGCAGGCGGTTCGGTCGGGGGGATTCCGCGAGCGTGACAGGCAGCCCCTATGGTCGTTTGATATGCCATGAAGGCAATCAGGCAGGTACTTGTCACCGTTGTTCTCGCCGGCGCGTCAGTCGTGTGCGCTCCGGCCATCGCCGGCGCGGCTGAGCCGGTACCGGCGCCGGTCGCTCCGGTGGTCGGGTCCGTGACCTCCGGTTTGTTCGGCGGAGCGTTCGGAGGCTACCCGGGCTTCTATCCGGGCCCCGGGGGTGCCATCCCCCTGGCCGACGTTCCCGCTGGTACGGCGATGGGCCCGGGGACGGCAGTGGCCCCGGGGAAGCAGGGGCTGCTCAACAAGCTCCTTTTCGGGGTCCTCTAGCCCGAAGGATCCGGTGACGCGGCGGCGGCCGCTGCGCCCGCCGGAAGGCCCGCGCTCCCTCTCACGCCCCTCACGCCCCCGCGAGCCGGTTCACCGCCGTGACCACCGGAGCCACGCCGTCCTCCTTGGCGAGACGCGCGGCCACATCCCGGGCGCGCGTCCGGTAACCGGGGTCGGCGGTCGCGCTGCGGAGGGCCTCGGCGAGGGCGGGGGCGGTGAGGC
>NZ_JBPQTX010000575.1:0-1837 GCF_051386555.1 Streptomyces sp. URMC 126 | reverse complement strand
CTCGCGGGGGCGCGGCCCCCGCGAGAAACGGGAAGGGGCGGGATCGGGGACCCTCACCCCCCGGCCGCCTGCCGAACCAGCGGAATGATCCGCAAAGGCACCGCGTTCTCCATCACGATCGCCGTGGAAGCCCGCACGATCCCCTCGATCCCCACCACCTTGTCGATCACCCGCTGAAGATCAGCGTTGGACCGGGCGACAAGCCGGCAGAGCATGTCCCCGTGCCCGGTGATGGTGTGCAGCTCCAGCACCTCGGGCACCCCCGCCAGGTGCGACCGCACGTCCGGCCCCTCCCCCTGTTTGATCTCCAGCGTCGCGAACGCCGTCACCGGATAGCCGAGCGCCGCGGGGTCCACGTCCGGGCCGAAGCCGCGGATCACGCCCTGGGAGCGCAGCCGGTCCAGGCGGGCCTGGACCGTGCCGCGGGCGACGCCCAGGCGGCGGGACGCCTCCAGGACGCCGATGCGCGGCTCCTGCGCCAGCAGTTCGATCAGCCTGCCGTCCAAACGATCGATCGCCACAGCCGACCCCTCGTAGTCACCATGTACAGAACGCCCGGCGGTTCCGGGGGTCCACTGGTCACATTGCCCAGGAGAAACAGAAACTATTGCGCACCTTGTGGATCGGCGAGACGCTGCGCGTATGACGCAGACCACAGATCACACCTTTGACACCGCTCGGCAGGCCGATCCCTTCCCGGTCAAGGGGATGGACGCGGTGGTCTTCGCCGTCGGGAACGCCAAGCAGGCCGCGCACTACTACTCCTCGGCCTTCGGCATGAAGCTGGTCGCCTACTCCGGACCGGAGAACGGCAGCCGGGAGACGGCGAGTTACGTCCTGGAGTCGGGCGGCGCCCGCTTCGTCCTCACCACCGTCATCAAGGCCACCACCGAGCGCGGCCGTTTCCTGGCGGAGCACGTGGCCGAGCACGGCGACGGCGCCGTGGACCTGGCGATCGAGGTGCCGGACGCCCGTGCCGCCTACGCCTACGCGGTCGAGCACGGCGCGCGGGGCCTGGAGGAGCCGTACGAGCTGAAGGACGAGCACGGGACCGTCGTCCTCGCCTCCATCGCCACCTACGGCCAGACCCGCCACACCCTGGTGGACCGCTCCGGCTACAGCGGCCCGTACCTGCCCGGTTTCGTCGCCGCCGAACCGATCGTGGCGCCGCCCGCCAAGCGCAACTTCCAGGCCATCGACCACTGCGTCGGCAACGTCGAACTCGGCCGGATGGACGAGTGGGTGGAGTTCTACCACCGGGTCATGGGCTTCACGAACATGAAGGAGTTCGTCGGCGACGACATCGCCACCGAGTACTCCGCGCTGATGTCCAAGGTCGTCGCGGACGGCACCCGGAAGGTGAAGTTCCCGCTCAACGAGCCGGCGATCGCCAAGAAGAAGTCGCAGATCGACGAGTACCTGGAGTTCTACGGCGGCCCGGGCCTCCAGCACATCGCCCTCGCCACCAACGACATCGTCACCACCGTGCGGCAGATGAAGGCGGCCGGCGTCCAGTTCCTGGACACCCCGGACAGCTACTACGACACCCTCGGCGAGTGGGCCGGCGAGACCCGGGTGCCGGTCGAGACGCTGCGGGAACTGAAGATCCTGGTGGACCGCGACGAGGACGGCTACCTGCTCCAGATCTTCACCAAGCCGGTCCAGGACCGCCCGACCGTCTTCTTCGAGATGATCGAGCGCCACGGCTCCATGGGCTTCGGCAAGGGCAACTTCAAGGCCCTCTTCGAGGCCATCGAGCGCGAGCAGGAGAAGCGCGGCAACCTCTGACCGGCCGCCCGTGAGCCAACCCCCCACCCGGCGCGGTCCGGCTGTCTCT
>NZ_JBPQTX010000574.1:0-1848 GCF_051386555.1 Streptomyces sp. URMC 126 | reverse complement strand
AGGCGGCGGTGGGTGAGGCGGCGCGGGCGCGCGGTGCCGGGGCGTGTTGGGAGAGGCGAGCGGCGGGTACGGCGCCGCGGTCGGGGGGCGCCCGGTTTCCGGCGTCGGGCACGGGGCTCGGGCCGGCGGGCGCCCGATTTCCCCCGGCGGGCGGATCGGCGGCGCTGCCGGGTGCGGGAGCGCGCCGTTGCGGGCCGGCGGGCGTGGCGCCGTCCGCGGATGGCCCGCCGCGCGCGGAGACGGCTCGCGTGGCCCTGCGCGGAGCGCGGCGGCCGCCTGCTGAGCCGGCCGGCGGCCCGCCGGCGGCCACGGAGGCGGCGTTGCCCGCAGCGTCGTCGGAGGCGGAGCCGCCCTCGGAGAGCCCGGCGCACTCGGGGGTGGCCCACGCGTCTCCGGCCGGCCCACGGCCGCCGTACCCCGAGCCGACGGGCCGCCCGAAGGCGGGTGGCTCACCGGCGGGCGCGCCGGCGTCCTGGCGGGCGGCGGCCCGCGCGCCGCCGCCGTCCGGCTCGTGGCCGTCCGGCCGGCAGCCGGCTCCCCCGAGATCGGTGAGGGGTCCGTCGGCGGAACCCGGGGTGGCATGGCCGGAGGGGCCGTCGCTTCGGGGAGCGTCGGGGAAGGCGTCCTCGTACGAGGAGCCGTCGGTGGTGGAGAGGTCGGCCAGCCAGGAGAGCGGCGGCTCGGGGAAGGGGTCCGTGGCGGCATGGGCCAGGGCGGCGGACTCCCAGGTCCGGCGGCCGGGCCGGGCTACGGCGGCCGGGCCGGCCGCCGGTCGAAGGGCGCCGGGTTCGGGCCCGGCGGAACCCGGCCCCGGCCCGAACGGGTCGGCTTCGAGCCCGGCAACGTCGGAACCCGACTCGGCAGGCTCCAAACCCCGCTCGAAGGGACCCGGCCCCCGCCCACGCGGATCAGGTTCAAACCCGGCAGCGTCGGAACCCGGCCCGGCAGGCTTGAAACCCCGCCCGAACGAACCGGGCCCCGGCCCACGCGGGCCAGGCGCAAGCCCAGCAGCATCGGAACCCGACTCGGCAAGCTCGAAACCCCGCTCGAAGGGACCCGGCCCCCACTCGTGCGGATCAGGTTCAAACCCGGCAGCGTCGGAACTCGGCCCGGCGGGCTCGAAACCCCGCCCTAAAGAACCCGGCCCCCGCCCACGCGGGCCCGGCGCAAGCCCAGCAGCGTCGGAACCCGGCTCGGCAGAGCCAGGATCCGACCCCGAAGGCCCGGGCGCCGGCCCGGCAGGTCCGGGCCCCGGCCCGGCAGGTCCGGGCTCCGGCCCCGGCCCGGAGGGGCCGGGCTCCCGTTCGGGTGGGGGTGGGCCGGATGTGCGGCCGTTGTGGTCCTTCTGGTTCACGCGGTCTCCCCCCGGCGTTCTCAGCCCAGCCGTACGGGTTTCTCCGGGCGCACCCCGACCTCGCCCAGCCAGGCGCGCAGGGGTTCCCCATCGCCGTCCTCGATCAGGCTGAGGACGGTACGGGCCAGGTCGGCGCGGCGGGCGCCGCCGACCAGGAGGGCGGGGCCGTCCAGCCAGTCCAGGCCGGGGGTGGCACCCGCGGTGTCGACGGCGGCGCAGCAGATCATGGCCGTCACATGGTCGGTGAGCAGCTCCCGGCCGCTGCGCGGGGGCTGGAGCGGGAAGAGCGGGGCGAGCCCGTCGAGCCCCGGCTCGCCGGTGGCCGGCGGGCCCCCGGGGCCGGCGCGGCGGGCTTCGTCACGGCCCGCCTCCCGGGCGATCTCGGCGCTGAGCCGCAGGCCCAGCCGCTCCCCCACGTCCGGGCCCGTCGGCCCGGTGAGGCGGTCGAGGACGCGGTCCACGGTCGGCGGGACGGGGGCGGCGGCCACCGGGGC
>NZ_JBPQTX010000573.1:0-1856 GCF_051386555.1 Streptomyces sp. URMC 126 | reverse complement strand
TGTGTATAAGAGACAGGGCCCCCTCCGGAAACGGTGAAAGGGCGGGACCGGGGCACACCACCGCGTGGCCTCCGCAACCGCCAGGCGGCACCCTGAAGACGAAGGCGACAGCCACACAGCCACCGCACGACACGACCACGGGGGACGCACCCGACAGGAAGGCGAACCGCGATGACCGCCAGCAACCCCGATCCCGACCCGGCCCGCACGCCCGGTCTGGAGCCCGGCGGCGGCGTACCGCCGGGCGAGACGCCCCCGGGTGAGGACAGCACGAGCGGCGCGGGCCCGCGCGAGACCTACAACCCGACGCGCGGCTGGGCGAAGGGGCCGCTCTTCGCCATCGGCGCCCTCGTCCTGGTCTTCGTCGTGACGGTGATCATCTGGGCCGCCCTGGTGTGACGCGTGGCCGGGCGCGGAAACCCCGTACCGGTCACGGACCGGCCGGGCGCCGACGCCCGGCCCCAACCGCATAGACGTCCGGACCCGCCCCGCCTCAGGCCGCCGTCTGGAAGACGGGCTCGGCCGCCGGCGGCACCGGCGCCGCCACCGGCCGGCCGGCCGGCGCGCCCCGCCGGCGGCGGAAGAGCATGCCCGCGCCGATGACGGCCGTGATGACCACACCGCCGACGACGAGCGCCCCGCGCTCGCCCGCGCCCTGGACGAGGAGGCCCAGCAGCGGCGGCCCGGCGAGGCCCCAGGCGGTGCTCACGCTGCGCCAGACGCCGAGGACGCGGCCGCGCATGTGCGGCGGCGGGTCGGTCTGGAGGACGGTCGTGGTGGCCGTGTCCGAGACGGACTCGACGATGGCCATCGGCACCACCATCACCAGCAGCATCATCAGCATCGGGCTCAGCCCGGCCGCGATCTGGAGCACCGCGCCCGCCGCGGCGAGCAGCGCGACGAGTCGCACGGTGGGCTTGCGCAGCCGGCCGGCCACGACGGCGCCCACGATGCCGCCGACGGCGAGCAGCGCGGACACCAGCCCGTAGGCGCCGGCGCCGCCGTGCAGCGGCCCGGTGACGAGGGTGGCGAGGGTGAGCTGGTAGTTGCGGCCGAGGACGGCGCTGACGGCGGCGATCACGGCGAGGGCGACAAGGGTGCGGCGGCTGAGGAAGAAGGCCAGGCCGCCACGGCTGTCCGACGCCGCCTCGGCGGGCGCCGCCTCGGCCGCCGCGCGGGCGTCCGGGTGCAGCCGGAGGAAGGGGATGACCGCGGTCACGAACAGGAACGACGCGCCGTTGAGGGCGTAGGCGCCGGCGGTGCCGATGGTGGCGATGCCGACGGCGGCGAGGGCGGTGCCGGCCAGCCGGCCGACGCTGTGCACGACGGAGCCCAGGGCGATGGCCGAGGGCACGTCCTTCTCGGGGACGAGGTCGTTGCCGAGCAGGGAGGTCGCCGGGCCGTCGACGGTGGCGATCAGGCCGGTGACGGCGGCGAGGATCATCAGGACAGGCACGGTCAGCATGCCGAAGCCCACCAGGACCGCGGTGGTGAAGGCCACGGCGGCCAGCAGCGCCTGGCTGACGGCGGCGGTGACCTTGCGCGGCAGCCGGTCCACGACGGCACCGCCGAGCAGGCCGAAGAGCAGGCCGGGCGCGGCCTGGACGGACAGCGAGAGGCCGGTCGCGGCGGCGGAGCCGGTCAGCTGGAGGACGAGCAGGTTCTGCACGGTCAGCTGCATCCAGGTGCCGAGGTTCGACACCAGGTTGGCGGCCGACCACCAGCGCATGCTGCGGCTCCGCAGGCAGCGCCAGGGCGACCGGTCGCCCTGGGCACCGGCCGGACGGCGGGTGAGCAGGGCGCGGACCGGGCGCACGCGGGCGGCGGGATCGGTCGTGAGGGCGGCGGGCTGGGCG
>NZ_JBPQTX010000572.1:0-1864 GCF_051386555.1 Streptomyces sp. URMC 126 | reverse complement strand
GGGCCACCCCCCCAACCCGCCCCCCACGCGTCACACGTCAGGCGACGATCAGATAGATCCCGTACCCGACAGCCGCCGCGCACACGGCGAACGCCACGTAAGCCCCCATCCGCGCCCCCGCGGAAGCGGACCCGCCGTCCCGCGACGACGACGTCCCCACGATCCCGAGCGTGAAGGCCCCCACGAGCCCCACCGTCATCACGAGACTGACCCCGAAGACCTGACCAAGAGCTGCCCAGTCGATGTTCATGCGAAGGTCCTCAGCTGGTCACGGCCACGGCCGGAGCGGCCGGGGCGGGGGTGGGCTCGGGGGTGACGGCCGAGGGAGCGGCCACCGGGGCCGCCGGCGGCGGCGCGACGGCCTGGAGGGCGGCGGTGACGACGCCCACCGGCTCGGCGGCGGCCGGAGAAGGCGAGGCGGCCGCGTCGTCCGGAGTCACGGGCTTGCGCCGCGACACCAGCCAGATCGCCCCGCTCACGGCCAGCCCGAGGACGGCCACCGAGGCCACACCCCAGTCGCCCTGGTCGGCGAGGAGCGCCGCACCGGCCGCGACCAGTCCGGCCGCCGGCAGCGTGAGGCACCAGGCGATCACCATGCGGCCGGCGGTCGACCAGCGCACGACGCCGCCCTTGCGGCCCAGGCCCGCGCCCATGATCGAGCCGGAGCAGACCTGCGTGGTGGAGAGCGCGAAGCCGATGTGCGAGGAGGCGAGGATGACGGTCGCGGCACCGGTCTGGGCGGCGAAGCCCTGCGCCGGGCGGATGTCGGTGAGGCCCTTGCCGAGGGTCTGGATGATGCGCCAGCCGCCGAGGTAGGTGCCGAGCGCGATGGCCAGGCCCGCCGAGACGACGACCCACAGCGGCGGGTCGGAGTGCGGGGCGACGACGCCGCCGGTGACCAGCGCGAGCGTGATCACGCCCATGGTCTTCTGCGCGTCGTTGGTGCCGTGCGCCAGCGAGACCAGCGCGGCGGAGGCGATCTGACCGGCGCGGTAGCCCTTGGCCGTGTCGGCCTCGTCGCGGTTCCGCGCCAGGCGGTAGGTGAGCTTGGTCGCGGCCCAGGCCGAGATGCCGGCCACGAGCGGCGCGGCCACCGCCGGGATCAGGACCTTCATGACGACCTTGTCGCCGTTGACCGCGTCGAAGCCGACGGAGGCGACGGTCGCGCCGATCAGGCCGCCGAAGAGGGCGTGCGACGAGCTGGAGGGCAGGCCGGCCAGCCAGGTCAGCAGGTTCCAGACGATGGCGCCGACCAGACCGGCGAAAATCACCTCTGGTCGGATTCCGGCGGTCTCGTCGATGATGCCTCCGGAGATCGTCTTGGCGACCTCCACGGAGAGGAACGCGCCGACGAGGTTGAGCACCGCCGACATCGCCACCGCTGCCTTGGGCTTGAGTGCCCCGGTGGAAATGGTGGTGGCCATCGCGTTGGCCGTGTCGTGGAAGCCGTTCGTAAAGTCGAACACCAAGGCCGTGACGATCACGATCCCGATGAGAAGCGTGATGTGTTCCATTCACCCAGGCAATCAGTCCGGTGGTCAGTACGCCGCGACGGTAAGGACTCCGGGTGAACGGAAGGTGAACTGGGGCGGGATCCATGGTGACGCGAACCGGAGGGGGTCGTCGATGAAACACCGGACGGACGAGGGGACGATCTCCCGGATCAGGGCGGAGGTGCTGGCCACGGCCCGGAGGACGGTCGCGGACGGCCTGGTCGTGGGCACCTCGGGGAACGTCTCCGCCCGGGTCGGCGACGTGGTCCTCGTCACGCCGAGCGGGGTGCCGTACGACCGGCTGCGCCCGGAGGACGTGGTCGCCGTCGGTCTCGACGGCCGCCCCGCCCCCGGCGCCCCCGCCGGGGACC
>NZ_JBPQTX010000571.1:0-1878 GCF_051386555.1 Streptomyces sp. URMC 126 | reverse complement strand
TGTGTATAAGAGACAGCCGCCCAACCGACCGCCACCCGCGCCTGGCGCATCACCTACCGCTCGACGACGGCCAAGGGCACCCCGAACACCGTCTCCGGCACGGTGATCGTCCCCCGCGACGGCAGAACCGGCCCCCGCCCGCTGATCACCTACGCGGTGGGCACCGTCGGCCTGGGCGACCAGTGCGCCCCGTCCGCCGGCTTCCCGCGCGGGACGACGGTGGAGGCCAACCTCATCCAGTTGCTGACCGCCCGTGGCTGGGCCGTGGCGGTGACCGACTACGAGGGCCTGGGCACCGAGGGCGACCACACGTACGTCGTCGGCCGCTCGGCGGGCCACGCCGTCCTCGACGCGGCGCGCGCGGCGCTGCGCCTGCCCGAGGCGGGCCTGTCCGCGAACGCGCCCGTCGGCATCATGGGCTACTCGCAGGGCGGCCAGGCCACGTCCTGGGCCGCGGAACTGCACGCCACCTACGCGCCCGAGCTGAACGTGAAGGGCACGGCCACCGGCGGCGTCCCCGCCGACCTCCTGCGGACCGCCGACTTCAACAACGGCGGCATCGGCGCGGGCCTGATCCTCATGGCGGCGTCGGGCCAGAACGCCGCCTACCCCGAACTGCGCCTGGACGACTACCTCAACGACCGCGGCCGCGGCTACCTCCGCTTCCTCAAGGAGAACTGCGTCGCCGCCAACGTGGCCGCCGGCCTGTTCAAGAAAATATCGGACGTCACCGTCCGCAACCCGCTCTACGAAGCGGACTGGCAGCGCGTCCTCCGCTCCTCGAACCTCGGTACGCACGCCCCCGACCGCCCCGTGTACCTCTACCACGGGACGGTCGACGAGCTGATCCCCTACGACCTGGGTCAGCGCCTGCGCGCCGACTGGTGCAAGCTCGGCACCGACGTCCGCTGGACGTCCCTGCCCCTGACGGAGCACGTCGGAGGCGCGATCGTCCAGGCGATCCCGGCGGCGAACTGGCTGGCGGAACGTTTCGCCGACCGCCCGGACCGAGGCAACTGCGCCTGACCGCGCGCCCCGCGGGCATCAGGCGGACTTGACCACACCACCGACGCCCACGGCCTGCCACCGCCGGCCGCTCACCAGATTCTCCAGCCCCACCCACGCCACGTTCATCAACGTCTCCGCCGTCTCCTTGGCCGAGGGGGCGGCGCCGGCGGGCCCGTTGGCCCACCCGGCGAGCGACTCGGCGGCGCCGACCAGGGCGTGCGCGAGGCCGGTGACCTCCCGCCCGTTCAACGGCACCCGGCCCGGCGCCGCCTCGTCGGCCTCCTCGGCCGCCTCCTCGATCAGCCGCACGACGACCTCCACGATCTCCTCGCGCAGCCCGGCCACCATCCGGTCGAACGGTTCCCCGTGCGTACGGGCCCGGCAACTGAGCACCGCCCACCCCTCCGGGTGCGCCGCGGTGTGCGCGAAGAACGCGCGCAGCCCGTCCCAGAGCCGGCGGTCCGCCGGGGTGTGCGGCTCGACGGCGGACCGCACCGCGCCGAGCAGCGCCTCCGCCTCGCGCCGGATACAGGTCCCGAACAGTTCCTCCTTCGAGTTGAGGTACAGATACAACAAGGGCTTGGAGGCCCCGGCCAGTTCGGCGATCTCGTCCATCGAAGCGGCGCTGTAGCCGCAGCGGGCGAACACCCGCACGGCGGCGTCGATCATCTGCCGCTCCCGCACCTCCCGGGGCATCCGTCGGACCCTCGGTTTCTCCCGCCGTCCCGGCACGGACGCCCTCGCGCCGGCCCGGCTCCTGGCAGCGTCGGTCTGTGCAGTGGTCACAAGAAGCATCCCTCCGCCCCCGTTACAGTACGGGCAGGTAATATCACGCGCCCCCACCCGTCAAGGGCGGCCATCAGGCCGCCC
>NZ_JBPQTX010000570.1:0-1928 GCF_051386555.1 Streptomyces sp. URMC 126 | reverse complement strand
CCCTCCCCGCCGTTCCCGTCCAGCGCCACCGCCTCCGTGCCGTCGCTCCCGACGAGGCCCCGCCGGTCGCCGACCTGCTGCACCCGGGCGCCACCTGGCTGCCCGCCCCGCAGGAGGCGCTGCCGGTGCTTCCGGGCCGGCCGCCGATGATCGGCTACCTGGTGCTCGTCCCGGCCGACCTGCATGCGGCAGGTCTCCCCGCGAGCCCCACGAACCCTGCGAACCCCGCGAATCCCGCAACGCCCGCGAACCCTGTGCACCCGGCAGATCCCGCTCACCACGCCCGTCCCCTCAGCGGCGGGAGCTCCGCGAGCACCGCCGGCATCCCCCACACCACGCCCCCCGCCGGGCACGGTGACGGCCTGGTCGGCATCGACCCCGAGCAGCGGATCGCCCGCGTCGCCGGCCGGCCGCTGGACCTGACCTACCTGGAGTTCGAGCTGCTGGCCCACCTGGTGGCCCACCCCCACCGGGTGCACACCCGCGACCAGTTGGTCACCACGGTGTGGGGCTACGGGCACGTCGGCGACGGCCGCACGGTCGACGTCCACGTGGCCAGGCTCCGCCGCAAGATGGGGGCGGAGCACCGGTCGTCGATCGTCACCGTGCGCCGCGTAGGCTACAAGTACGTGCCCCCGTCCGGCTCCTGACGCGCCGTCACACGAGCGGGGTGCGCCGTCGGCGTCCCGGGATCCGCGAGGTCCCGGACCCGGCGCGGCGACCACCCGCTCCGCTCGCCGAGCAGGGCCAGGACCGCGGGCAGCAGCACCATCCGCACCACCGTGGCGTCCAGCAGCACGGCGACGGCGAGCCCGACGCCCATCTGCCGCATGTCCTGCATGGACAGGGTGGCGAAGACCGCGAAGACGGCGACCATGATGGCGGCCGCGCCGGTGACGGCGCCGGCCGTCGCGCGGATGCCGTCCCGGATGGCCGCCGGTGTGGTGAGCCCGGAGAGCCGGGCCTCGCGGATCCGCGAGACGACGAACACGTGGTAGTCCATCGACAGCCCGAAGAGGACGACGAGCACGAACAGCGGCAGCCACGCCTCCACCGCGCCGGCGGGTTCCACGCCCAGCCAGGACGCGCCCCAGCCGTGCTGGAAGACGGCGGTGAGCACCCCGTAGGCGGCGGCTACGGACAGCAGGTTGAGGACGACCGAGGCCGCCGCCACATGCCAGGAGCGGAACGAGAGGAGCATCAGCAGGAACGTCACGGTGGTGATGAAGAGGAACACGGGCACGATGCCGCGCCCCAGCCGGTCGTTGAAGTCGACGGAGGCGGCGAGCGGTCCGGTGACCTTGGCCTCGCGGGCCACCGGCTCCAGAATGTGCGGCACCAGGTCCTCCCGGAGCGTGTCCAGCGCGCGCCGGGCCCCGTCGCCCGTACCGCCGCCGCCGTCACCACCCCCGCCGCTCTTTCGGGAACCGGAACCCGCGCCCGAACCGAGCGGCACCAAAATCTCCGCGATCCGCTCCCGCGGATGCGGCGTGACGGTAACGTCCTTCCCGAACCGCCCGCTCTCCGCCGCCCGCCGGGTGAACTCCCCGACCGCCGCGGTGAACCGGGGCGAGGTGACGTCGTCCGCCCTCACCACGACCTTCGCGGGAGCGGGCCCGCCGGGGAAGGCCGCGGTGATGCGCTCGTACGAGGTGCGCAGCGGAGCGTCGGAGGGCATCTGCCGTTCCAGGCCGAGCTGTTCGGTCCGCATGCCGAGGGCCGGCAGCGCGAGGACGAGCAGGACGGCGGTCGCCGCGGCCGCCATCAGCCCGGGCCGGCCGAGGACGGGCCCCAGCACCGCACCGGAGATCCGGCCCGTGGCGGGGCGGGAGGCGCGGGAGCGGCGAGGCGTACGAGAACGGCGGGGATCACGGGACCAATGAGGGCCACGGAAGCCGTCCGTACCCTCCCGCGCGCCGTCCCCCGCC
>NZ_JBPQTX010000569.1:0-1954 GCF_051386555.1 Streptomyces sp. URMC 126 | reverse complement strand
CGCCTACGGCGGGGGCGGCGGCTACGCGGGCGGTGGCGGCGGGGTGAGCGTCGGCGGCACCGCCGGCACCTGCTGGTGCGGTGGCGGCGGCGGGTCCGGCTTCGTCGCGGGCGCGGCACAGGGCGTGTCCGGAGGCGTGACCACGGCCGGCTCCGGCAGCAGCGCCGCCGGCAAGAACGACCCCCTCTACCAGGCGGGCATCGGCGACGGCGGCCGGCCGGGGCAGGTGGTCCTCCAGTGGAAGGCGCCGGTGGACGAGCTGCGGATGGTCGGCGGCGACGGGCAGCACACCGACGCCGGCCGGGCATTCCCCGCCCGCCTTCAGGTGCGGGCCCTCCGGGGCGGTGAGCCGGTCCCGGGGGCCGAGGTGACGTTCGCCGTCGCGTCCGGCCGGGCGTCGTTCGGCGGGGCCGCGCAGGTGACGGTGGTCGCCGACGGGAACGGGTACGCCGTCGCGCCGGTGCTCACGGCGGGGCAGCCGCCCGGCCCGGTGACCGTCGTCGCGACCTCGGGCGCCGCCCGGAGCGAGTTCTCCCTCGTCGCCACTCCCCCCGCCGACTACGACGTGGTCCCCGGCGGGCCGCCGGACGTGGTCCTCGTCCCGGGCGGGGCCGTCGGATTCCCCGGCGTGGTCGTGGAGAACACCGGCGGGACGCCGATCGGCGAGCGCACGGTCACCGTGGAACTGCCGGCGGGCCGGGGGCTGCGGTGGGGGACGGCCGGGCTGCCGGACTACCAGCTCACGGTGCTGGACGGGCGGGCCTACCCGGGGATCCTCTCGCCCGACGGGCGGACCCTGACCTTCGGCGGCGTCGACCTCGACGACCCGCCCGCCGCGCGGAAGGTGATGTGGGTCTCCGTCGGCGCGGCCGACGACGCCCCCGCCGCCGCGACGGTCCTGCGGTTCGCCGTCGGCGGCCGGACCTCGGACTCCACTCCCGTGCGCGTCACCAGGACTCCGTTCACGGTCGTGCCCGGTGGGCCGCCGGACGTGCTCCTGGAGCGGGGCGGTGCCACCGGCTATCCGGGCGTGCGGCTGTCCGGCGACGGGAACGGGCCGTTCGCGCCGCAGTCCGTCACCGTGACGCTCCCCACGGACACCGCGTTGCGGTGGGGGCAGACCGGCGTCCCGGACCACCAGTTGACCGTCCTCGACGCGCAGGGGGCGACCCGGGTCTACGCCGGGACGCTCTCCGGCGACGGGCTGACCCTCACCTTCGCCGACGTCGGCCTCGGCCTCTCCGGTCCCGGAACGGGCTCCGTCATGTGGGTCGGCGTCAGCGCGGCCGGCGACGCGGCTCTGGTCCGGACGTCGCTTGGCTTCTCCGTCGGCGGCGTGGTGTCCGCCTCGACGCCTGTGTACGTCGTCGACGCGCCGTCGTTCGCGGTGGAGGCGGGCGGGCCGCCCGAGGTCGGCCTTGTGCGGGGTGGAGCCGCCGGGTATCCGGGGGTGCGGGTCCGTAACACCGGCTCTTCGCCGCTTCTCGCCGACGTCGGGGTCAGTGTGGCCCTGCCGGCCGGTCGTGGGCTGGCGTTCGTCGCGGAAGGCGGTGCCGAGTGCCTGCTGACCGTGTCGTCCCCGGAGCTTGGTGAGGTCCATTACGCCGGGCGGCTGTCCGGGGACGGGCAGTCGCTCGACTTCGAGCGGGTGCGGCTGGACGCGCCCGTCGGGGGAGCGGTGGTGTTGTGGGTCGCGGTGCGGGCTGAGGGGGCCGCGCCTGGCGGGTCCACGACGCTGGCCTTCACGGTGGACGGGGAGGTGTCGTCGTCGACCGTCGTGAACGTCGGGGAGGGGTAAGGGGGGTTGCCCCAGCCCCGCCCCTTCCCGTTTCCCGAGGGCAAACCCCCGGGCCCCCCGAGCGGCTCCGCCGCGAGGGGGGTGCTGCCGCTGACGCGGGTGCTGCCGCTGACGCGGGTGCTGCCGCTGACGCGGGTGCTGCCGCTGACGCGGGTG
>NZ_JBPQTX010000568.1:0-1985 GCF_051386555.1 Streptomyces sp. URMC 126 | reverse complement strand
GGAGAGGCGGGGGAAGAGGGGCGGGATACGGGTCGGGCGGCGGTGTCGGCTCGTGCTCCCGGGGCCCGGGCGTTCCTCGGCCCGGGCGCTACGGCGTCCCCGCCGCCTCGCGGAGCGCCGCGCGGCACAGTGCGTCCGCCGCCCGTGTCGTCTCCGGGAGGCGGAAGCGGGGGGAGAGGTTCAGGACGTGGGCGCAGGCGTGGTCGAGGCCGACGCGGTGGCCGACGGAGACGTAGACCGGTTTGACGCCCTCGCGGGTGCGCAGGGCGCGGCCGACCTCCTCGTCACCGTCCAGCAGGGGTGCCGAGTCGCCCCGGGCGGGGCCGGGCGGCGCGTGGCGGAAGGTGAACGGATTCTTCGCGACCCCGATCGTCGGCAGTCCCGTCAGGACGCCCAGGTGCGCGGCGAGGCCGAAGCGGCGCGGGTGGGCGAGGCCGTAGCCGTCGCAGACGACGAGGCCGGGGGTGGCGGGGAGCCGTTCGAGGGCAGCGAGGACCGTCGGGATCTCGCGGAAGGCGAGCAGTCCGGGGACGTAGGGGAACGTCACCCGGCCGACGGCCGTGGCCTCCGCCACCACGCGCAGAGTGCGGGTGTCGAGGGCGACGGCCGCCGCGGCGACGAGGTCGCGGTCGTCGTCGTACGCGACGTCGACGCCCACGGCGGTCAGTCCGGCACCGGGCGCGGGGCCGGGTTCGTCGAGGATCACGCGCTCCCGGAGCGCGTTCTGCACGGCGAGCGCCTCCGCCTCGGTGGTGGGCCAGCCGGGGGGCGGTTCATCAGTCGTGTGGTTCATGGCGAGGACACCGTACGGGACGGGTGCCCGGGCCTTAGCCTGTGATCATGTTCGTACTGGAGCTGACCTACATCGCGCCCCTCGACCGTGTGGAAGCCGCGCACGCCGAACACCTCGCCTGGCTGGACGCGCACTACGCGTCGGGGGTGTTCCTCGCCTCCGGGCGCAAGGTGCCCCGGGACGGCGGGATCATCCTCGCGGTCGGCGACGACCGGGCGAAGATGGAGGAGATCACACGGAGCGATCCGTTCACGGTGGCGGGGGTGTGCGAGTACACGATCACCGAGTTCGTTCCCACCAAGACGGCGCCCGCGCTGGAGGCGTACCGGCAGGAGCGGCCTCCGTCCTGAGCCGGGCCGGCGGGGCGCGTACCGGCCTCAATCTCCGTCCGGTGCCGGTCGGTTGCGCCGGCGTGCGCCGCGGCGCGCGGTGTGGTGCCGCGCTACTCGCCGGCGAACGCCGACGCGCGGCCACCGCTGTTACCCCTGCGACGGCAGGGGCGTCAGGTGACGGAAGACTACGGAAGACTGTTACGCGCGATCTCTCACGCTTGGCGGAAGTGCTTGGCTTCGTAGGTATAGAAACGAAATGCCCTGTTCATTCAAGGGCCGTGACGCATATCACGCTCGAATCAAGCACTGAGTCCCACAATCCTCCGTCTCACCCTGCGGAGTGCCACGGACCCCACCATCGGGAAGACCAACCAACCGCAAGGGAGAAGGCGTTGCCCACCGTCATCGACCAGGCCGTCCAGGCCCGACTCATCGCGTCCTCCCCCCAGACCCGTTCCGTCCCCGCCCACCTCCGCTATCAGCGCGCCGACCCCTTCGCCGTACGGATCGCCTTCCCGCCGGCCGCCTCGCTCGACGGCGCCGAGGTCGAGTGGGCGTTCGCCCGTGAACTGCTGGCCGGCGGGCTGCAGTCGCCCTCGGGCGGCGGTGACGTCCGGGTCTGGCCGTGCGGCCCGGAGCGGACCGTCCTGGAGTTCCACGCGCCGGAGGGCGTGGCGATGGTGCAGATCGACACCGCCGAACTGCGCGGGTTCCTGGCCCGTTCGTACGCGCTGGTGCCGGTGGGCGGCGAGGCGGGCTGCCTCGACGTCGACGGAGGTGTCGAGGCGCTGCTGCGTCAGCTCTGAATACCGACCGGTCGGACTGCCGCCCGGGGCGGGGCCGCTCCCCCGCCCCGGGCG
>NZ_JBPQTX010000567.1:0-2075 GCF_051386555.1 Streptomyces sp. URMC 126 | reverse complement strand
CCCCCCCCCCCCCCCCCCCCCCCCCACCGCCGTTTTCGGTTCAGGCCGTCGCCGCCGCTTCCGCCTCCGGCGCGTGGCCGGCCAGTGCGTGGGCGACGGCCGCCTCCGCGTGCAGCCGGGCCGTCGGGAAGACCGGGACCGGGCTGTCCTCGGGGCCGACGAGGAGTTCGATCTCGGTGCAGCCGAGGATGATGCCCTCCGCCCCCGCCGCGACCAGGTCGCGGATGACCGCCCGGTACGCCTCGCGGGACTCCTCGCGGACGATTCCGGCGCAGAGCTCCTCGTAGATCACCCGGTGGACGGTCGCGCGGCCGGCCTCGTCCGGCACCAGGACCTCCAGGCCGCCCGCCGTCAGGCGGTCGCGGTAGAAGTCCTGCTCCATGGTGAAGGCGGTGCCGAGGAGGCCGACGCGGCGCGGGCCGGCCGCGCGGACCGCCTCGGCGGTGGCGGTCGCGATGTGCAGCAGCGGGACGTCGGTGGCGGCGGTGATCCGGTCCGCGACCTTGTGCATGGTGTTGGTGCAGATCAGCAGCAGCTCCGCGCCCGCCGCCGCCAGCGACTTCGCGGCGGCGGCCAGGATGTCGCCGGCCTCGTCCCAGCGGCCCTCGTCCTGGAGCCGCTCGATCTCCGCGAAGTCCACGGAGTACAGCACGCACTTGGCGGAGTGCAGGCCGCCGAGGCGCTCGCGCGTGCGCTCGTTCAGCAGCCGGTAGTACTCCGCGGTGGACTCCCAGCTCATGCCACCCAGCAACCCGATCGTCTTCATCGGCTCACTCTCAGCCCGGCGGTCCCATGAGGCAACCGAGTTGTGATGTGACGGTGGCCGCAACGGGGGTTCCGTAAGGAACATGGGGGTGGTGTGATGACGATGATGATCCACACTCGATCCCTCGATCTCGGCCGTTTCGCTTGGGAGAAGAGACGCATGAACCGTTCCGGAACCCCGGGGGCGTCCGCGGCCTCCTTAGGCCGTCGCTCACTCCTCCGCGCCTCGGCGGGCGCGGTGGGGGCCGCTTTGGCCGCAGGCGTCGGAGGAACCGCGGCGGCGCGCGCCGCGGCACCCGAGCCCCGTACACCGTCCATGACCCCCGTACCGCTGCCGGCCCCGTCCGGCCCCTGCCCGGTCGGCACCTCCCGGCTGCACCTCGTGGACACCCGCCGTACGGATCCCTACGCGCCCACGCGAACGCCGCGTGAGCTGATGGTGCAGGTCTGGTACGCCACGGACCAGGATTCCGGGCGGACGACCGCTCCCTATCTGCCCGGTGGCCTACTGCCGCTGGTGGAGCAGCGCTTCACGCTTCCGTCGGGCTCGCTCTCCCGCGTGCGTACGCAGTCCCGCGCCGGCGCGCCCGTGAGCCGCACGCTCCGGGACGCGCCCCTGGTCTTCTACAGTCCGGGGCGCCAGGACCCGGCCGCGACGGGCACCGCGTTCGCCCAGGAGCTGGCCTCGCGAGGGTACGTGGTGGTGGGCGTCAACCACACCTACGACGGCCCGGTCGAGTTCCCCGACGGCCGCGTCGTCCCCGGCAATCCGCCGACGAGCGACCCCGAGCAGCTGCGGCGGTACTCCGACGTCCGGGCGGCGGACCTGCGCTTCGTCCTGGACGTGCTGAGCTGCGAGCGCGGCCCGAGCCCGGCGCCCGCGGTCAGCGCCGCCGTGGACTTCGACCGGGTCGGCGCGTTCGGGCACTCGCTGGGCGGCTCGGCCTCCGCCGAGGCGCTGCGCACCGACCCCCGGTTCTCGGCCGGGATCGTGCTCGACGGCAGGCTGCAGACGGACGCCGTCCGCACCGGTCTGACACAGCCGTTCATGCTCTTCACCGAGGACTCGACGGACGCCGGCTGGGACTCCTTCATGGCCGCCCACCGGGCGTGGGGCCGCAAGGTGGACCTGCTGGGCACCCGGCACTACAGCTTCACCGACCTCGCGCCGCTGGGCGTCGGCCTGGAGCTGGCGAAGTCCTGGCCGCCGGAGCAGTTCCAGCGGTACTTCGGCAGCCTGGACGGCCGCCGCTCGCAGGCGGTGACCAGCCGCTACGTGGCGGCCTTCTTCGGGCTGCACCTGCGCGGCC
>NZ_JBPQTX010000566.1:0-2078 GCF_051386555.1 Streptomyces sp. URMC 126 | reverse complement strand
TCGAGGAAGCACTCAGGAAGCATCGGCTCAAGCCCGTCGCGGTCGTCCTCACCCACGGCCACATCGACCACGTCGCCGGGTGGCCGTGGGGCCGATGACGGGCATGGGGGACAATGACCGGGATCGTACGCACTCGCGTCAGGCGCGGCGGACGGTCCCCGTACCGTCCGTCCCCCGTCCCGGACAGGAGCCGTTCACCATGCCCCGCCTCGCCCTCTACGCACTCGCCGTCTGTGTCCTCGCGGTGGCCGCGGCCGTCGTCTCGTTCACGCGGGGCAGCTGGCTCGGCGTCGTCTGGATCCTGCTGGCGGGCGTCGCCTCCAACATGGCCTGGTTCTACGTCCGCAAGCAGAAGATGGACCGCGAGGCGGCGCGGGCGGCCGCCCTCGCCGAGTGAGGCCGCCGGCCTAGAGGCACTGGGTGAAGTCCGAGGACGGGACGCAGTCCGGGGTGTTCCAGAACCGGAACAGGGCGCGCCCCAGGGCCGCTTCCCAGCGGTTGACGCCGAGAGCGTCCATGACGGCGTAGACCAGGTCGAAGAACGCGTCGCCGACCTCCGGGATCATCAGGAACCCGAACAGCGCCAGGAACCCGAACGGCGCGAACGGCTCCACCTGCCGCCGCACCCCCGGCGACAGCCACGGCTCGACGATCCCGTAGCCGTCCAGGCCGGGCACGGGCAGCAGGTTGAGGATCGCCGCCGACACCTGGAGCAGCACCATGAAGGCCAGGGCGTAGCGGAAGGCGTCCGGCACCCCGTCCAGCGCGTCCAGCCAGAACGGCGCCGCGCAGACGATCGCGAACGCGACGTTCGTCAGCGGTCCGGCGGCCGAGACCAGGCTGTGCTTCCAGCGGCCGCGGATCCGGTGCCGCTCGATGAAGACCGCGCCGCCGGGGAGGCCGATCCCGCCCATGATCACGAAGATCACGGGCAGGACGATGCTCAGCGCGGCGTGGGTGTACTTGAACGGGTTGAGGGTGAGGTACCCCTTCGCCCCGACCGTGATGTCGCCGCCGTGCAGGGCGGTGCGCGCGTGCGCGTACTCGTGGAGGCAGAGCGAGACGACCCAGCCGGAGACGACGAACAGGAACACGGCGAAGCCGGGGCTCGCCGCGTAGTCCGTCCACACCGCCCACATCGACACCGCCATCACGGCGACGAGGGCGAGGAAGACGGGGCTTACGCGCCGCTCGGCGTGCGTCGCGTCGGATGCCATGGTTCTGCGCTCCAGGGGTCTGCGGGGCGGCCGGGGGCCCCGGCGCGGGGGTGTACCGGCAGGACGGTACTTGGTCGCGCCGGAAAGTCGTAACGCCCGCGGAGCCCGAGCGGGGACAATGACCCGGTGCGTTACGGCATCCTCGGCACCACCCAGGCCCATACCGACGACGGGCGGCCCGTCGCCGTCGGCGGCGCGCGGCTGCGCGCCCTGCTCGCGGCGCTCGCCCTGCACCCGGGACGGGGGCACGCGTCCGGCACGCTGATCGACCTCGTCTGGGCCGACGAGCCGCCGGCGGACGCGCCGGGGGCGCTCCAGGCGCTCGTGGCGCGGCTGCGGCGGGCGCTCGGGGCCGGCGCGGTGGAGTCCGTGGCCGGAGGCTACCGGCTGAACGCCCGGCCCGACGACGTCGACCTGCACCGCTTCCAGCGCCTCGCCGACGAGGGCGAGCGGTCGCTCGCCGACGGGGACCCGGTGAAGGCGGCCGCGCTGCTGGACGACGCGCTCGCGCTGTGGCGCGGGCCCGCGCTGTCCGACCTGCCCGGCCACGAGGCGCTCGTCGCCCGGCTGGACGCCCGGCACCTCGGTGCGCGGCGCGTCCGGCTCGCGGCGGCCGTCGCCCTCGGCGACCCGGCGGGCGCCCTGCCCGAACTGGCCGAACTCTGCGCCGACCACCCTCTGGACGAGCCGCTGCAGGCGCTCCGGCTGCGCGCCCTGCGGGCGGCGGGCAGACCGGCGGAGGCGCTGGCCGCCTACGAGGACGTCCGGACGGCCCTCGCCGACCGGCTGGGCACGGACCCGGGCCCGGAGCTTCGCGCGTTGCACGCGGAGCTGCTGGGGGGCGGGGGCGCGGGTCCGTGC
>NZ_JBPQTX010000565.1:0-2084 GCF_051386555.1 Streptomyces sp. URMC 126 | reverse complement strand
CCGTGAGCCTCGGAGCCGCCAGGAATCCCGAAGCAACCCTGCGCCTCGGGGACGCCGGGAAGCCCGGGACCACCGTGAGCCTCGGGGCCACCGGGAAGCCCGGAACCACCGTGGAACTCGGGGACACCGTGAGCCTCGGAGCCGCCAGGAGACCCGAAGCCACCATGGGACGCGGAGCCGCCGGGGACGCCGGGGGCGTACGAGGCGTCGGGCCTTGGGGGGCGCGTGGGACCGGGTCCGCCGGCGGTCGGGGCCCCGGGGGCGGAAATGGCCTCGGGGCCCTCGGCGCGGTTGTCGGTACCGAGCCCGGGAACACCGGATGGCCCGTTGGAGACGCCGCCGCCGAGCGGCCGCGAGGGGTCGGGGTGACGCCCGGCACCGCCCGCGCCGCCCGCGCCGCCCGCGCCGCCCGGGCCGCCCGCACCTTCCGGACTCCCGCCCGGGGCGTCCGAGCAGACCGCTTCCGCCGCCGCCAGGTCGCAGCCGCCCGCGAACACCGACAGCCGCCGCAGGACGGCGCGTTCGGGCGCGTCCAGCAGGTCCCAGGACCAGTCGACGACCGCGCGGAGCGTCTGCTGGCGCGGCAGGACCGTGCGGCTGCCCGAGGTGAGCAGCCGGAAGCGGTCGTCCAGCCGGTCGGCGAGGCCGCGCGGGGTGAGCATCCGCAGCCGGGCGGCGGCCAGTTCGATGGCGAGCGGCAGCCCGTCGAGCCGGTGGCAGATCTCGGCGCACGCCGCCGGATCGTCCTCGATCCGGAAGCCGGGCCGCGCGGCGGCGCCCCGGTCGGCGAGCAGCCGCAGCGCCACCGGGTCCGGCAGCGGCTCCACCGGCCGGACGGACTCGCCGGGCACGGCGAGCGGTTCGCGGCTGGTGGCGAGGACGGTCACGCCGGGGCAGTGGGCGAGCAGCGTCTCGGCGAGCCGGGCCGCGGCGTCGATGACGTGCTCGCAGTTGTCGAGGACGAGCAGCATCCGGCGCGGCCCGCACAGCTCGGCCAACCGGGTCAGCGGGTCGCCCGAGGTGGCGTCGGCGGCGGCGCGCAGCCCCTCCGCGGTGCCGCGCACCACGGTCTCGCGCCCGCCGAGTGCGGTGAGCACGGCCTCCGGCACGGTCGCGGGGTCGTCGACGGGCGCGAGCTCGGCGAGCCACACCCCGTCCGGCCAGGCCCCGGTCTCCCGCGCCACGGTCTCGGCGGCCTCCTGCGACAGCCGCGTCTTCCCGGCCCCGCCCGGCCCGAGCAGCGTGACGAGCCGGTGCCGCTCCAAGTCCTGCCGGATCACCAGGACGTCGTCCTCCCGGCCGACGAAGGAGGTGAGCCGGGCGCGGAGGTTGCCGCGCGGAGGACGGCCGGCCGGGGCGGGGTGAGCGAGTTGCCCGGCGGCGGGGACGGGTGCGGAGCCCGGAGCCGACGCGGCGGCGAAAGGTTCCGCCGCACCGGACGGGCGGCTTTGGCCGCCCTCGGTGTACGGACGCGGCGAGGCGTACGCGCCGGGCGCCCCGGAACCGGCGTCCCCTGGCTGCACGGCTCGCCCTGACTGTCCGGCCTGATCGGCCGGATGTCCCGACTCGGCGGACGCCACGTCCCCGACCGCCCCAGAGGCACCGGCGGCATCGGCGGCGCCCACCCACGGGCTCTGCCCGCCCGTCTCCCCCTCCCAGGAACGTCCGGCCTGACCGGCCCGGCCCCCCGCACCGGCGGACGCCGCTTCCCCGCCGGCCCCGGCCGCACCGGTCCACGGGCCCTGCCCGCCCGTCTCGCTCTTCCGGGCACGACCGGCCTCACCGGCCCGACCCTCCAGACCGCCCTGACCCTCCAGACCTGCCTGGCCCTCCCGACCGGCCGTCTCCCCCGAGTCCCGGGCGGCCCCCTCAGACCCCGGGCCCCCGTGGTGACCGGCCCACCCCGCCTCGGCCCCGGAGTCGGCCGCGCCGTCCCTCCGGCCCGGCGCGGCGTGTCCCGCCGTCCCGGCCCGCTCACCCTGCCCGGGCCCCTCGGCCGGCCAAGGCCGCCCGGCCCCCGGGGCGTCCGACGCCGCGTGCGCCCGGCCCGGCGCGGGATACCCCGGCCACCCGGAACCGGAAGC
>NZ_JBPQTX010000564.1:0-2092 GCF_051386555.1 Streptomyces sp. URMC 126 | reverse complement strand
ATAAGAGACAGAAGCTGCGCCGGCCCCGTCAGACCCCGGCCGGCTCCGCCCCGCCCTCTCCAGCCCGGTACCGGGTGAACAGGAACCCGTCCTGCTCCAGCACCGACGCCAGCGCGAACCGCCGCGGCACCTCCAGCGGAGGCCCGCCGGCGATCCGGGGCGCGACCCCGGCGGCGACCATCGGGGCGAGCGACAGGCACAGCTCGTCCAGCACCCCGGCCGCAGTGAGCTGCCCGAGCAGCCGCGGCCCGCCCTCGGTCAGCAGCCGCGGCATCCCGCGCGCGGCCAGCAGCTCCGGTATGCGCGCCACGTCCACCGTCCTCCCCTCGCCGGCCACGACGACCTCCACGCCCGCCGCGGCGGCCGCGTCGCGCCGCTCGGCGGGGGCCGCCTCGCCGGTCAGTACCAGGGTCGGCACCAGCGGCTCGGCGAACAGCGGCAGCGAGAAGTCCAGGTCGAGCCCGGCACTCACGACCGCGATCGCCGGCGCGGGCGACTGGCCGAGCGTGGCGCGCCGGGCGGCGAACGCCTCCCGGACGCGCGCCGGACGGTACCCCTCCTGCCGGACGGTCTCGGCGCCGACCACGACGGCGTCGGCGAGCGCGCGCAGCGTACCGAAGATCCGCATGTCGGCGGCGGAGGACAGCGGCTGGGAACGGCCCTCGTGGTGGGCGGCGCCGTCGAGCGAGGAGACCATGTTGGCGCGCAGCCAGGGGCGTCCCTCGGCGACGGACGCGGGGTAGGCGTAGAGGTCGGCCAGTTCGCCGAGGCCCCACTCGCGGTCTTCGAGGTCGGCGGGGGCGGTGGGCGAGGGGAACAGGCGTCGCATAGGCCGCAGTGTGACACGGCTCGCCGCCCCGGGTGTGACATGGCTCGCTCCGGTCCCGGCCACCCCGTGCCCGTCAGCGGCTACGCTGGAGAGTTGTGTCGTCCTCCACCGCAGCATCCCCAGACGCCCGCCCGACGGGCGAGCAGCCCGTCGCGCTCACCTCGCGCACCCCGCACGTCCCGGCCGAGCGCCTGGTCGCCGAGATGGTGCCGCCGCCGCGCTTCGACGCGGTGCGGTTCGACACCTACATACCGGACCCGAACCAGCCCAGCCAGACCGAGGCCGTCCGGGTGCTCTCCGGCTTCGCCGCCGGGCTCGGCTCCCCGGCCGCCGGCAGCGGCCGGAAGCGCTGGTTCCGGCGAGAGCCCAAGCCGGCCCCGGCCGGCCCGCGCGGCGTCTACCTCGACGGCGGTTACGGCGTCGGCAAGACGCACCTGCTGGCCTCCCTCTGGCACGCGGCGCCGGCCGCCCCGGAGCGGAAGGCGTTCGGCACCTTCGTCGAGCTGACGAACCTGGTCGGCGCCCTCGGCTTCCAGCAGACCGTGCGCACCCTCGGCGGCCACGAGCTGCTGTGCATCGACGAGTTCGAGCTCGACGACCCGGGCGACACCGTCCTCGTCTCCACGCTGCTCGGCAAGCTGGTCGAGCAGGGCGTCGCGCTCGCCGCGACCTCCAACACGCTGCCCGGCAAGCTCGGCGAGGGCCGGTTCGCCGCCGCCGACTTCCTCCGCGAGATCCAGGGCCTCTCGGCCCACTTCCGCGCCCTGCGCATCGACGGCGAGGACTACCGCCACCGCGGCCTCCCCGAGGCCCCGGCGCCCTACGACGACGAGACCGTCAAGCGGGTGGCGCACTCGGTCGAAGGCGCCTCCCTGGACGACTTCCCGGCCCTCCTCGCCCACCTCTCCCAGGTCCACCCCAGCCGCTACGGCGCCCTCTGCGACGGCGTCCGCGCCGTCTGCCTCACCGGCGTCGAGCCGGTGCCCGACCAGTCGACCGCCCTGCGGCTCGTCGTCCTCGCGGACCGGCTCTACGACCGCGAGGTGCCGGTGCTGGCGTCCGGGCGGCCGTTCGACCGACTGTTCAGCGAGGAGATGCTCGCGGGCGGCTACCGGAAGAAGTACTTCCGAGCCATCTCACGGCTCACGGCGCTGGCGCGGGACGCGAAGTCCTTGGCGGAGGGCTGAGGGGTGACAGCGCCCCGGTCCCGCCCTTTCACCGTTTCGGGGGGGGGGGGGGGGGGGGGGGGGGGGGGGGGGGGGG
>NZ_JBPQTX010000563.1:0-2114 GCF_051386555.1 Streptomyces sp. URMC 126 | reverse complement strand
CGCCACCCGCCCGCGGACGCGCCTCCGGCGTACCCCCGTCCACCTCGGCTCCCTCCGCCCGCACCCGGACCCGTACGGGCCCGCCCGGGCCGCCGTGGCGCAGGGCGTTGCCGATGAGGTTGGCCAGGACGACGTCGACCCGGCGGGGGTCGAGGCGGGCCCGCAGGCCGGGCGGTACGTCGAGGCCGACCCGGTCACCCCAGTGCCGCAAGGCAAGCGTCTTGTGGAGGAGTTCGGGGACGTCGACGTCGTCGAGGTCGAGCGTGGCGGCCCCCGCGTCGAACCGGGAGATCTCCATCAGGTCCTCGACCAGCCGGACGAGCTTGCCGGTCTCGCCGGCGACCAGTTCCAGCGCTTCGGCGGTCTCGGGGTCGAGACGGCCGGAGGCGGCGTCCTGGTCGAGGACGCCGGTGACGGCGGTCATGGCGGCGAGCGGGGTGCGCAATTCGTGGGAGACGTCGGCGGCGAACCGCCGGGCCCGGGCCTCCATGGCACGCAGCGTGGCGGCGTCCGCCTGGAGGGTGGCGGCCATGGTGTTGAACGTCCGTCCCAGATCGGCGAGTTCGTCGTCGCCCGTGACCCGGATCCGGGTGTCGAGGGCGCCCGCGGCCATGTTCTCGGCGGCCGACCGCAGCCGGCGTACCGGCCGCAGCACGCGACGGGCGGCGAGCAGCGCCGGGACGACGGACAGCGGGAGGACGGGCAGGGCGCCGGCCCGTGCCGCCGCCACCAGCGCGCGGACGTCCCGTTCCTGGTCGGCGAGGGAGAACGAGGCGTAGACGACGAGGCCGGACGGGCGGGCCGGCTCGCCGTCGCGGACGACCGGGAGGGCGACGGCCAGCCACGGCGTCCCGGCGTGGTGGAAACGCTGGACGACGGCGGTCCGCGCGGAGGGCGCCGCCTCGCGGAGGGCGGTGGGCAGCACGGGAGGCGGGGAGGCCGCGGTGACGGGGGAGGCGTCGCGGTAGGCGGCGGCCGTCCGCCAGTCCCGGGAACCGCCCGCGCGGTCGAGCTGCAGCGTCAGGGCCCGCAGGTCCGCCGCCCCCGGGGCGGCCGGCAGGTCGGGGGCCAAGGAGTCGGTCTGGACGCGCAGATCGTGCACGGCGCTGTCGCGGGCGCGGTCGAGGATCGCCGCCCGCGCCTCACGGAAGGTGAGCGCGGCGGCGGTGAGGGCGCTCGCCGCCGCGACGACGACGAAGCCGACGATCAGCCGGACCCGCAGGCCCCGAGGGCGCGGCAGACGAGGCAGCGGACGGCGCCACAGCGGCCGGCGCCACAGCGCTGGGCGTCCCGGACGGCGGGTCACAGCGGGCCGAAGCGGTAGCCGAAGCCGCGCACGGTCTGGACGTACCGCGGGTTGCGCGGGTCGTCCTCGATCTTGGAGCGCAGGCGTTTCACGCAGGCGTCGACGAGCCGGGCGTCGCCGTAGTAGCTGTGTTCCCAGACCTCTTCGAGGAGCTGCCGGCGGCTGTGGGTCCGCCCGGGGGAGGCGGACAGGAAGAGGAGCAGCTTCAGCTCGGAGGGCGCGAGGGTGAGCTCCGTTCCGTGTTTGCACACCCTGACCGCCTCCGGGTCGATGGTGAGATCGCCGTGGACGAGGGGGCCGTTCCGCTCTCCCGGGCCGGGCTGGGAGGGGGCGACGCGACGCAGCACCGCGCGCATGCGGGCCTCGATGACCTCGGTGCCGGCGGGTTTGACGATGTAGTCGTCGGCGCCCGCCTCCAGACCGACCACGACGTCGATGTCGTCACCCCGGGCGGAGAGGATGACGATCGGCACCCGGCTCGTCGCGCGGATCCGCCGGCACACCTCGAGGCCGCTCATGCCGGGCAGCATCAGGTCGAGCAGCACGAGGTCCGGCGCGAACGGCCCGAGCGACTCCAGGCCGTCCTCGCCCGTGGCGACCGCCTCGATCTCGTGCCCGCCACGGCGCAGCCCCAACGCGACGCCACGGCGCACCGCCGGGTCGTCCTCGATCAACAGGACCCGTGTCATGGGCCGTTCCTCTCCTTCGGGTCTCGTCCCGTGTCCCGCCGCCGGTCCGTGCGACGGCCGTATCCGCTCCGCGACACCGCGGAACGGGCGGAATGCCCCCCCCCCGAGCGCCCCCGCGC
>NZ_JBPQTX010000562.1:0-2127 GCF_051386555.1 Streptomyces sp. URMC 126 | reverse complement strand
GGCCTGACGCGCTCAGCGGGTTGGTTGCTCGTCGGAACCGTGGCTCCGCCGGGGGCCCGGCGAGCGGAGCCGGACAGGGCCGGGTCAGCAGCCGGCCCCCGCCCCGGCCAGGACCGGCATCCTCGCGTCGCCCTCCCGTTCCGCCGTCTCCAACTGGTCGATCAGCGCCTCGCGCGCCCGGGCCACCCGTGAGCGGACCGTGCCGATCGGGCAGCCGGCGACCAGTGCCGCCTCCGCGTACGGCAGGCCCAGCAACTGCGTCAGGACGAAGGCCTCACGGCGTTCGTAGGGCAGCCGGTCGAGGAGCTGCGACAGCGCGACGCCCTCGTCGAAGCCGGGCAGGACGGCGGACTGGGTGCGTTCCGCCGCGGACTGCCAGTCGTCCGTGTCCGACAGCCGCGGCCGGGCCGCGAGGAAGCGGAGCCGGTCGACGACCGTACGCCGGGCGATGGAGAGCAGCCAGGTGCGGGCGGAGGACCGCCCTTCGAAGCGCGGCAGCGAGCGCAGGGCGCGCAGGTACGTCTCCTGCACCAGGTCGTCCGCGCCCTGCGGGTCGTTGCTCAGCCGGGCCACGTACCGGCGGACGTCCGTCTGCGTGGCGCGGATGAACCGTTCCACGGCGTCGGCGTCGCCGCCGCGGGCGGCCAGCGCCCAGGCGGTCACCGTCTCGTCGTCACGCACGGCGGCCTCCCGAGCGACGGCCTCCGGAGCGACGGCCTCCCGCGCGGGAGGCTCCTGCGGGGGCCGCTCCCGTGCGGGGGGCTTCCGTTCGTAGGACTCCGGTGCGAGGGGCCTCCGTGAGGGCCGCTCCCGTGCGGGGGGCGGTGGACCGGCGCGGCCCGGCGCCGGGGACGATGGCCGGGTGCATTGCAGCGACGTACGTACCGCCCTGTCCGCCCGCATCGACGGCGAGGCACCCCCGCCGGGCGTCACCGGCGTGGTGCTGGAGGCGCATGTGCGGGGCTGTGCGGACTGCCACCGGTGGGACGAACGGGCGCGCCGGCTGAAGGTGCTGGCCGCACGGCTCGGCGTCGGCTGACAGGCGCCGGCCGCGCGGTTCCGCGTCGGCCGAGCGGATCCCGTCCGGCGCGGCGGGAGAGGGAGGGACGCGCCGCTGTGGCGCGTCCTGGTTGCGGGCAGGGGTCATTGCCCGGGGTCCTTCCTGGAATCCGGGCGTCCGGCCGCGTGGCGGCGGACGGCCCGGGAACGTGTCACGGCCTGTCCGGCGGCCGTCGGCTGGAAGCACCCCGAGGAGTCCGCGCCGGGTGACCGGGCGGACATGGGAATCCGGGGGTTCAGAGGCCGACGGCGAGGGTGGCCGGCGGACCCCGGGTGATCAGGGCGTACGCGTACAGCAGCCGGCGCAGCCGCTGCGCGGCGCGGCCCAGTCCGGGGCGGACCCGCGGGGGGCGCGGGCCGGGGACCGGGTCGCCGAAGAGGAGGAGCAGGGGGGCGACGAGGCGGGCGCCCACGGCCCGTCCGAGCCGGAAGGCGGCCTGTTCGCCGCCGGACAGCCAGAGACCGCAGATCAGGGCGACGAGCAGGTGCGCGGACCACATGCCGACAGGCCCGTGGAGACCGTGGATGCCCATCATGTCCATGTGGGTGCCGTGCAGGGGCATGCCGCCGGACGGCGATGGGCCGCTCGGCCCGGAGCCGTTCATGAGCATGCCGCCCATCGCCGCGCCGTCCGCGCCGCCGGCGCTTGAGCCGGAGGCCGCCGACGGGACGGCTCCGCAGGTCAGCCGGGAGAAGAAGCCGGGTGACGGCAGCGCGCCGGAGCCGTGTCCGGCGGCGCTCCCCGCGTGGCCGCCCGCCGTCTCGGAGACCTGCTGGGCCAGGGTGAAGAAGAAGTGCAGTGCCGTTTGCGCGCCGACGGTGGCGAGCGTGATCAGCAGCGGCCCGCGTTCGCGTCCGGCGAGGAACCAGGCGCAGCCGCCCGTCCCGGACAGCGCGGCGATGATCGCCCACCACGGGACGTCGGTCCCGGACATGAGCGCGTGGCCGAGCGCGGCGAGCAGCACACAGACCGCCGCGAACATCGCGGCCCGCAGTGCGCGCGGTGCCTGCCCCGCCTGCTGTGCTGCACTCATGACGTGCACATCGTTGCACCCGCGCCGCGCGACG
>NZ_JBPQTX010000561.1:0-2168 GCF_051386555.1 Streptomyces sp. URMC 126 | reverse complement strand
CGCGACCAGTCCCCACAGCGCCCCCCACCCCAGCAGCAGCGGCAGCCGGGGACGGAGCCGGACCTCCCCGCCGAACGCGTCGAGATCGCCCACGCCGAACAGCGACAGGCCGTAGTGCGCCGAGATCCGGGTGAGCAGCCCGGTGGCCGCCAGGGCCACGGCCAGGACCGGTGCCGTCCGGACGGCCTGCCGCCACCACGGCGCGGGGAAGCGGCGGGCCGTCAGCGACGCGGCCACCGCCAGCGCGACCGCCGCCACCAGCGCCAGGACCCACGCCCGGCCGTCATACCGCCCCAGCGAGGCCAGATCCACCGTCGCCGTGCCGCCCCCCGGCTCCCGCAGCACCGCGGCGAGCGCGTACGGGACCGGCAGTCCGATCGCGTCCGGCACGTTTCCCTCCCAGGCGCCGCCGAGACCCACGCCCAGGGCGAGCCAGCAGAGATTGGGCAGCCCCAGCAGCAGGACGGCCGCGGTCTCCACCGGATGGCCGTGCGTCCCCAACGTCACCAGCCCGACCACCAGCCCCAGCAGGACGTACCCCAGCAGCAGCCCCACCGCCATGCGCACCGGTGGGCGCGCCGCGTCCTGGAAGCGGCGCAGCGGCGGGGGCAGCGGGGTGCGGCGCGCGGTGAGGACGACGATCACGTACAGCACCAGCAGCCACAGCAGCCCCCGGCCCAGCGTGGCCGCCACGTCCGCGCGGAACCCCACCTCGGGGCGCACGTCCAGCGCCTCGCCGATCTCGTCCAGCAGCGCGTCCCCCAGGCCGATCCGGAAGGTGTGCCGCGCGGTCAGCGCCGGGACCAGCAGCGCCAGGAGCCAGAGGACCGCCACCCGGACGGCACGGCCGGCCAGTTCCCGGCCGTCCGGCGCGGGCCGGTGACGCAGTGGCCGCAGCAGGCCCGCCGCCAGCGCGAGCGCCCCGGCCAGGGACACCGACAGCGGCACCACCGTGAGGGTGGCACCCGTACGGCCGAAGAACCCCGCGCCGCCCGTCAGTTCCACCGTCCCGCCCACGGCCGCCACCACCGTCGCCGCCAGCACGGCGGGGAACGCCCCGGACGGCAGGCCGCCCGCCCCGGCCGCCCACAGGCCCAGGGCGGCGGTGGCGACCATGGCGGCCACGGCGGCGGCCACCGCGCCGAACGCCTCCGTCCACGCCCGGACGGACTCTCCGGAACCGGACCTCGACACCTGACCCACGCGTGCTCCTGCCTCGGTCGGACGACGGCTGACCTCCCCGTATGGCTCGAACCGTATGCCCCGGAACCGATTGCCACCCGTCCGTGGGGGCACCCGGGGGAAGCGGACGTCCCGTTTGCGGTGAGCGAGGTCCCGGTACACACAATGAAGAACCTGGGGTGGCGCGAAGATGAACGACGGCACTGACAGCAGTTGCCTCGACCACGGGAGGCAGGCCCTGTACGAACCGCCCTCCCCCGGCTCACGGCGGACAGCGCTCGCGACCGCCGCGCCCCGGCACGCGCCGCCGGCCGCCCCGCCACGCCGCCGCTTCGCCCGTACCGTCGTGGCGCCGGCCCTGCTGCTCGCCGCGGCCGTCGTCTACAACGACTGGCTGCTGGAGCTCCCGCTGCCGACCGGGCTCGACCCACGGCACTCCTACGTCAGCGAGCTCTACGCCGCCGACCAGCGCTTCCACCTGCTGTTCGGGGCCGCGGAACTCGTCGCGGCCGCCCTGGTGGTGGCCGGTGCGCTGCTGGCGCTGCTCGCCGGGGGCCGCCGGTACGGCCCGGTGGCCGAGGCCGGCTGGTGGTGCCTGGTCGCCTTCGGGATCTGCTCGGTGGCCGACGTGATCGTCCCCATGCGCTGCGCCCCCTCGGTGGAGGCCGGCTGTGAAGCCGTCAATCCCTGGCACACCGCCACCAGCGCCCTGGTGCACGCCGCCCTCTTCGGCTCGATGTTCCTGTTCACCGTCGCGGCGGCCCGGCACCGGTGGCCCGTGCTGAGCCGCTGGACCCCCTGGGTGCCGGCCGCCGCGCTGGCCTCGGCCGTCGCCACGGTGGGACCCCTCTTCGGCCATCCCGGCTGGCACGGCGTGCCCCAGCGGGCGCATTTGGTGCTCGTCGGCGTGTGGTTCGCCCTGCTGGCGGCGGAACTGCGCGGCCCGGTGGGGGAGGAGCGGGGCGGGGCGGCGGCTCCGGGGCCCT
>NZ_JBPQTX010000560.1:0-2198 GCF_051386555.1 Streptomyces sp. URMC 126 | reverse complement strand
GAAACCGCGCTCCGCGCGGTTGTCCTCAAACGCCGGACGGGCTGAAGTGCGCGCCCAGGCGCACTATCCAGCCCGTCCGGCGATTGAGGACGAGCGGCGGAGCCGCGACAGCGGGGTCTGGGGCGCAGCCCCAGGAAACGGTGAGAGGGCGGGGCTGGGGCTCACTCCCCCCGCGGCGGACCTACCCCTTCTCCGCCACGCCCGCGCTGTCGAACGTCGCCACCTCATGCATGGCCCGCGCCGCGCTCTGCACGACCGGGAGGGCCAGCAGGGCACCCGTACCCTCGCCGAGGCGCAGGTCGAGGTCCACCAGCGGCCGCAGCCCCAGCTTCGTCAGAGCGGCGACATGACCGGGCTCCGCACTGCGATGCCCCGCGATGCACGCGGCCAGCGCCTCGGGCGCGATGGCCCGCGCCACCAGAGCGGCCGCACCGGCGCTCACGCCGTCGAGGATCACCGGCGTGCGCAGCGAGGCGGCGCCGAGGATCAGGCCGACGAGGGCGGCGTGTTCGAGCCCGCCGACAGCGGCGAGGACGCCGATCGGGTCGGCCGGGTCCGGGCGGTGCAGTTCCAGCGCCCGCCGGACGACGTCGATCTTGCGGGCGTGCATCTCGTCGTTGATGCCCGTGCCGCGACCGGTGACCTCGGCCGGGTCGGAGTTGGTGAAGACGGAGATCAGGGCGGCCGACACGGTGGTGTTGGCGATGCCCATCTCGCCGGTGAGGAGCGCCTTGTTGCCCGCGGTGACCAGGTCGCGGGCGGTTTCGATGCCCACCTCGACGGCGCGCAGCGCCTCCTCGCGGGTCATCGCCGGGCCGGCGGTGAAGTCGTCCGTGCCCGGGCGGATCTTGCGCGGCAGCAGGCCGGGGCGGGCCGGCAGGTCGCCGGCGACGCCGACGTCCACGACGCAGACCTCCGCGCCGACCTGGTTGGCGAACGCGTTGCAGACCGCTCCCCCGCCCAGGAAGTTGGTCACCATCTGCGAGGTGACCTCCTGCGGCCAGGCGGTGACGCCCTGGGCGTGCACGCCGTGGTCGCCCGCGAACACGGCGACGGCGGCGGGCTCCGGGATCGGCGGCGGGCACTTGCGCGACAGGCCGCACAGCTGCGCGGAGATGATCTCCAGCATGCCGAGCGCGCCGGACGGCTTCGTCATCCGCTTCTGCCGCTCCCACGCCTCGCCGAGCGCCTTGGCGTCGAGCGGGCGGATGCCCCGCAGGGTCTCGGCGAGCAGGTCGTGCGGGTCCTCGCCGGGCAGCGCGCGGCGGCCGTACGTCTCCTCGTGGACGACCCAGGACAGCGGGCGCCGCTTGGACCAGCCGGCCTGCATCAGCTCGGGCTCGTCCGGGAACTCGTCGACGTACCCGACGCACAGGTACGCGACGACCTCCAGGTGCTCGGGGAGGCCGAGCTCGCGGACCATCTCGCGCTCGTCGAAGAAGCTGACCCAGCCGACGCCGAGGCCCTCGGCGCGGGCGGCGAGCCAGAGGTTCTCGACGGCGAGGGCCGACGAGTAGGGGGCCATCTGCGGCTGGGTGTGCCGGCCGAGGGTGTGCCGGCCGCCCCGGGTGGGGTCGGCGGTCACGACGATATTGACCGGGGTGTCGAGGATGGCCTCGATCTTCATTTCCTTGAACTGCTTGGCCCGGCCCTTGGGCAGCGAGGCGGCGTACGCGTCGCGCTGGCGGATCGCGAGTTCGTGCATCGTCCGGCGGGTGTCGGCGGACCGGATGACGACGAAGTCCCACGGCTGCGAGTGCCCGACGCTCGGCGCCGTGTGCGCGGCCTCCAGGACGCGCAGCAGGACGTCGTGCGGGATGGGGTCGGGGCGGAAGCCGTTGCGGATGTCGCGGCGTTCGCGCATCACGCGGTGGACGGCCTCGCGCTCGGCGGCGGCGAAGCCGTCGGCGGGCGGGCCGAGGGGCATCCGGGGCTCCTCGGCGTCCTCCTCGGTCCGCTCGGCCCCCTCGGTCTCCGCGCCGTCGGCCTGCCCGGCGGCGGAGCCGGCCGGCTCGTCCCGCGGCTCGTCGTCACGGACGAGGGCGAGGTGCACCGGGGCGGGGGCCGGCTGGGCCTCCGGGGTCTGCGGGGTCTGCGGGGCCTCCGGGGCCGATTGGGTCGGCTGGGCCTCCGTAGCCGCCTGGGCGACGGGCGCCTGGTCCGCCGCCGGTCCGGTGGGGGCTTCGGCGGCCGGAGCC
>NZ_JBPQTX010000559.1:0-2209 GCF_051386555.1 Streptomyces sp. URMC 126 | reverse complement strand
GGGGGGCGGGCCGGGTGGGCCGGGCTCCTCGGAGCCCCTGGTGGCGGTCCCGCGCGGGGAGCGGACGGACTTGGCGGGCTGGGACATGTGGGGAACGTAACACGCGCCCGCGCGGGCGTGCCGGGACGGACCGCCGACCGGTTCCAGCAGGCCGCCCCAGCCGGCCGTGGTGTCCTCGGGTGGGGGCCCGTCCCGGCCGCGGGAGCGGGCGGGCCCGCCGGGATCCGTGGAGCCGCCGGGCGCGGCCGGGCCCGCTGAGCCGCCGCGCCCGCCCGGCCCCCTGCTCGGGTCAAGCCCGCCGCTCGGGTCAAGCCCGCGCATACTCGCGGAAGCCACGCCCTGTCTTGCGCCCGAGGCAGCCCGCCGCGACCAGGTGTTCCAGCAGCGGCGCGGGCGCCAGGCCGGGGTCGCGGAACTCGCGGTGCAGGACCTCCTCGATGGCCAGCGAGACGTCCAGCCCGACCACGTCGAGGAGTTCGAAGGGGCCCATCGGGTAGCCGCCGCCGAGCTTCATGGCGGTGTCGATGTCGTCCGGCGAGGCGTAGTGCTCCTGCACCATCTTGACCGCGTTGTTGAGGTACGGGAACAGCAGCGCGTTGACGATGAAGCCGGCGCGGTCCCCGCAGTCCACCGGGTGCTTGCGGACGGCCGCGCAGACCCGGCGGACGGTGGCGTGCGCGTCGTCGGAGGTCAGGACCGTCCGCACCACCTCCACCAGCTTCATGGCGGGCGCCGGGTTGAAGAAGTGCATGCCGACGACGTCCTGCGGGCGGGAGGTCGCCCGGGCGCAGGCGATCACCGGGAGCGAGGAGGTGGTGGTGGCCAGGACGGCGCCGGGGCGGCAGACCTTGTCGAGCGCGGCGAACAGCTCCCGCTTGACGGTGAGGTCCTCGGCGACGGCCTCGACGGCCAGGTCGACGTCGGCGAGGGCCTCCAGGGAACCGGCCGGAGCGATCAGCTCCAGCGCCGCGTCCCGCTGCCCGGCGGTGAGCCGGCCCTTGTCCACCGACCGGGCCAAGGACTTGGCGACGCGGGCCCGGGCGGCCTCCGCCTTGGCCTGCGTCCGGGCGGCGAGCACCACCGGCAGGCCCGCGCGGGCGAAGACCTCGGCGATGCCGCTCGCCATCGTCCCGGAGCCGACGACGCCGACGGACCGCACCGGGCGTCCGGCCGTCGCCGCGCCCGCCGTGTCGGCCGCGCCCGCGGTGCCCGCCGTGCCGGGCAGGGCCGTCGCGTTCGCCGAGCCGCCGGGCGTCTCGGCGTCGGGGACGGTCTCGGACGAACCGGGGGCCGCGTAGGTGTAGAAGCCGCGGCCCGCCTTGCGGCCGGTCAGCCCGGCGGCGGCGAGCTGGCCGAGGATCGGCGCGGGGGCGTGCAACCGGTCGTGGGAGGCGGCGTACATGGCCTCCAGGACGGTCCGGGCGGTGTCGACGCCGATCAGGTCCAGCAGGGCCAGCGGGCCCATCGGCAGGCCGCAGCCCAGCCGCATCGCCGCGTCGATGTCCTCCCGGGACGCGTACCGCGACTCGTACATGGCGGCGGCCTGGTTGAGGTAACCGAACAGCAGGCCGTCGGCGACGAAGCCGGGCCGGTCGCCCACCGCGACCGGCTCCTTGCCCAGGTCGCGGGCGAGCTCGGTGACGGCGGCGACGGCGGCCGGCGCGGTGAGCACCGAGGAGACCACCTCCACCAGCTTCATGGCCGGGGCGGGGTTGAAGAAGTGCAGGCCGAGCACCCGCTCGGGGTGGGCGGAGTCGGCGGCCAGCCGGGTGACGGACAGCGCGTTGGTGCCGGTGGCCAGGATGGCCGTGGGGGCCACGATCGAGTCGAGGGCGGTGAAGACGTCGTGCTTGAGCGCGTAGTCCTCGGGCACGACCTCGATCACCAGGTCGGCGCCGGCGGCGTCGGCGAGGTCGAGCGAGGTACGGAACCGGCCCAGCGCGGCGCGGCGTTCGTCCTCGGTGAGCTTGCCGCGGGCGACCGCGCGGGCGGTGGCGGCGGTGAGCGTCTCGACGGCGCGGGCGGCCGCGTCGGGGCTGACGTCGATGCCGACCACCTCGCGGCCGGCCCGGACCAGGACCTCGGCGATGCCGGAACCCATCGTCCCGAGGCCGACCACGGCGACGGAGGCGAGGGGAGTGGCGGGAGTGTCCGGAGTGGCGGTGGTCGCGGAGGGGGCGCGGCCGGACGCCCCGGCGGAGCAGCGGGC
>NZ_JBPQTX010000558.1:0-2214 GCF_051386555.1 Streptomyces sp. URMC 126 | reverse complement strand
GGGTCGCGGGGGCGGCCCGGGTGGAGCTGGCGGTGGGCTAGGCGGCCCGGCCCCGCGGGCGGCTCGGCCCCGGCCCTTCCCTGGGGGAGGGGCCGGGGCCCCCTACGGCCGTACGCCGGGATGCGATCTCCCCCACCCCGGGTTGCCATGGAAGAAACCACAGGGTGGAGGAGATCATGGCGCATGCGGTCTGGAGCGGAGCCCTCACCTTCGGGCTGGTCGCCCTCCCAGTGCAGATGTTCTCGGCCACCGAAAGCCACACCATCCGCTTCAACCAGCTCCAGCGCGGCACTTCCGACCGTGTCCGCAACAAGCGGGTGAACGAGCGCACCGGCGAGGAAGTCCCCCTCGCGGAGATCGTCAAGGGGTACGACATGGGGGACGACTACGTCGTCGTCGAACCCGGCGAGCTGGAGGAGATCGCCCCCGGCCGCTCCAAGTCCCTGGAGATCAGCGGCTTCGTGGACCTCGACGCCATCGACCCCATCTACTTCGACAAGACGTACTACCTGGGCCCCAAGAGCAAGGAGTACGCCAAGGTCTACGCCCTGCTCCACGAGGCGCTGAGCCGGTCCAACCGGGCCGGGATCGCCACGTTCGTGATGCGCAACCGGGAGTACCTGGTGGCGGTGAAGGCCGAGGGCGACATCCTGACCCTGCACACCCTCCACTGGGCGGACGAGATCCGCGACCCGCGCACCGAGATCGGCACGCTCCCCGAGCGGGAGAAGGTCGCCGAACGCGAACTCGCCACCGCCGTACAGCTGGTGGAGGCGCTGAGCGTGGACTGGGACCCGGAGACGTACCACGACACCTTCCAGGAGAAGGTGCTGGAGCTCGTCCAGGCCAAACGGGCCGGCGGCACGGTGGAGAAGAGCGAACCGGCGCCGCGCTCGACCAATGTCATCGACCTCATGGGCGCGCTCCAGGCGAGCATCGAGAAGGCGAAGACCGGCGGGGGCGGGGCGGGGGAGCCGGCGGGAGCGCAAGGGCCGGAAGGGTCTGCAGGGGC
This sequence comes from Streptomyces sp. URMC 126, assembly GCF_051386555.1. Lineage (NCBI taxonomy): Bacteria > Bacillati > Actinomycetota > Actinomycetes > Kitasatosporales > Streptomycetaceae > Streptomyces > Streptomyces sp. URMC 126. Next base: position 1,202 of record NZ_JBPQTX010000558.1, on the reverse strand, counting down.
GGCAGGGTCGGCGGGGGAGACCGCCGAGCTCGCACCGCCCGTCCAGCTGAAGGAGGCGGCCGAGAAGCGGCGCACCCGGCAGGCGGCCAAGGCGGCGGGCGGGAAGGCCGCGGGGGGCAAGGCGGCCGGTGGCCGGACGGCCGACGGCAAGGCGGCCGGCGGCAAGGCGGCCAGGAAGTCCGCCACCGCCGAGCTGGAGGAGCTGAGCAAGTCGGAGCTCTACCAGCGGGCGACCGACGCCGGGATCCCGGGCCGCTCCACGATGGACCGTGAGGAACTGGTGAAGGCGCTGGCGGCCCACGCGGCGGAGCCGTCCGGCGGTGGCCGGCGCAAGAAGCGGGCGTCCTGAGAGGACGGGCGTCCCCGTGCCCGCCGCACCCGGCCGCCAGACGGTGGAGATCGAGGGCCACCGGCTCTCCCTCTCGCACCTCGAACGCGTCCTCTTCCCCGCCACCGGCCACACCAAGGCCCACGTCCTGCACTACTACGCGCGGATCGCCCCGGCGATGCTGCCGCACATCGCCGGGCGCCCGGCGTCTTTCGTCCGGGCCCCGGAGGGTGCGGCGGGCGAGAGCTGGGTCGCCAAGAACCCGCCGCCCGGCGCACCGGACTGGGTGCCCCGGGCCACGGTCCGGCACCGGGACGGCACCACGCAGCAGGTGGTGATCGACTCGGTCGCCGCGCTGGTCGCCATGGTCAATCTCGGCGCGTACGAGGTGCACGTGCCGCAGTGGACGGCCGCGGCCGGGCGCGACGCCCACGACCGCGTCGTCCTCGACCTGGACCCCGGCCCCGGCACCGACCTCGTCGTCTGCTGCCGCGTCGCGGAACGGCTGCGCCAGCTCCTCGACGAGGACGGCCTCACGGCCTTCCCGGTCGTCTCCGGCTCCAAGGGGCTGCACCTCTACGCCCCCGTCCACCCCGCCCCCGGCCGCACGGTCAGCGCCTACGCCAAGGGACTCGCCACCCGGCTGATGAACGAGCACCCCGGGCTGGTCGTGGTCTCCATGGCGAAGCTGGAGCGGCGCGGGAAGGTGCTGATCGACTGGTCCCAGAACGCGAGCGCCAAGACGACGGCCGCGCCGTACACCGTGCGGTTGCGGGGGGAGCGGGCGGGGGTGGCGGCGCCGGTGACGTGGGACGAGGTGGGGGCCTGCCGGGAGCCCGGTGATTTGGCGTTCGGGCTGGAGGCGGTGGTGGGG
>NZ_JBPQTX010000557.1:0-2237 GCF_051386555.1 Streptomyces sp. URMC 126 | reverse complement strand
GCACCGACCCCGCCCCCCTGCTGCCCGACGAGGAGCCGTACCGGCTGCTGGGCACCCCCGCCGCGGACGCCCTGGATCCGGAGCTGCTCCGGCTGCTCCACGGCCACCTGGTACGCGGGCGTCGCTACAACACCCAGGCCACCGCGCTCACCCGGCAGGGCCGGCTGGCCGTCTACCCGTCCTCGACGGGACAGGAGGCATGCGAGGTGGCCGCGGCCCTGGCCCTGGAGGACCGCGACTGGCTCTTCCCCAGCTACCGCGACACCCTCGCCGCCGTCGCCCGCGGCCTCGACCCCGTCCAGGCCCTCACCCTGCTGCGCGGCGACTGGCACACCGGCTACGACCCGCACGAGCACCGCGTCGCCCCGCTGGCCACCCCGCTCGCCACCCAGCTCCCGCACGCCGTCGGGCTGGCGCACGCCGCGCGGCTCAAGGGGGACGACGTCGTCGCCCTCGCGATGGTCGGCGACGGCGGCACCAGCGAGGGCGACTTCCACGAGGCGCTGAACTTCGCGGCGGTATGGCGGGCGCCGGTCGTCTTCCTGGTGCAGAACAACGGGTTCGCGATCTCCGTACCGCTGTCCAAGCAGACGGCCGCCCCCTCCCTCGCCCACAAGGCCGTCGGCTACGGCATGCCCGGCCGCCTGGTCGACGGCAACGACGCGCCCGCCGTGCTGGAGGTGCTCACCGAGGCCGTCCGCAGGGCCCGCGCGGGCGGCGGGCCCACCCTCGTCGAGGCCGTCACCTACCGTCTGGACGCCCACACCAACGCCGACGACGCCACCCGGTACCGCAGCGACGCCGAGGTCGCGGCCTGGCGCTCGCACGACCCCGTGGAGCTGGTGGAGCGAGAGCTGGTCCGGCGCGACCTGGTGGACGGGGAGGGTCTCGCCGCCGTCCGGGAGGCGGCCGAGCGCATGGCCGCCGGCCTGCGAGAACGCATGAACGAGGAACCCGTCCTCGATCCGATGGAGCTCTTCGACCACGTCTACGCCCGGCGGACCTCGCGCCTGCGGGAACAGGCCGAGCAGTTGCGCGCCGAACTCGTGGCGGCCGGGGCCGTCGACGGCGACGGGCGGGACGGTCGGGACGGGCAGAACGGTCGGGTCGGACGGGACAGCCAGGGCGGGCGGGACGGCCAGGGCGGGCGGGACAAGCGGGAAGGAAGGGACCGATGACCACAGCGGTCGCCGCGACGGGCCGCAAGCCCGCGACGATGAGCCAGGCCCTCAACCGGGCCCTGCGCGACGCCATGGCCGCCGATCCGGCGGTGCACGTCCTCGGCGAGGACGTCGGCACCCTGGGCGGCGTCTTCCGGATCACCGACGGGCTGGCGAAGGAGTTCGGCGAGGACCGCTGTACCGACACGCCGCTGGCCGAGGCCGGCATCCTCGGCACGGCCGTCGGCATGGCGATGTACGGGCTGCGCCCTGTGGTCGAGATGCAGTTCGACGCGTTCGCCTACCCGGCGCTGGAACAGCTCATCAGCCACGTCTCCCGGATGCGCAACCGCACCCGTGGCGCCCTCCCCATGCCGATCACCGTCCGCATCCCCTACGGGGGCGGCATCGGGGGCGTCGAGCACCACAGCGACTCGTCCGAGGCGCTGTACATGGCCACCCCCGGTCTGCACGTCGTCACCCCCGCCACGGTGGCCGACGCGTACGGGCTGCTGCGCGAGGCCATCGCCTCCGACGACCCGGTGATCTTCCTGGAGCCCAAGCGGCTGTACTGGTCGAAGGCCGACTGGGAGCCGGACAGGCCCGAAGGGGTGCCCGGCATAGGCACCGCCGTCGTCCGCCGGCGCGGCACCTCGGCGACCCTGATCACCTACGGGCCGTCCCTGCCGGTCTGCCTGGAGGCGGCCGAGGCGGCCACGGCGGAGGGCTGGGACCTGGAGGTCGTCGACCTGCGCTCGCTGGTCCCGCTCGACGAGGAGACCGTCTGCGCCTCGGTCCGCCGCACCGGACGGGCGGTCGTGGTGCACGAGGCGACCGGGTTCGGCGGACCCGGCGGCGAGCTGGCCGCCCGGATCACCGAACGCTGCTTCCACCATCTGGAAGCACCCGTGCTGCGGGTGACCGGCTTCGACATCCCGTATCCGCCGCCGATGCTGGAGAAACACCACCTGCCCGGGGTGGACCGCGTGCTGGACGCGGTCGCCCGGCTCCAGTGGGAGGCCGACTGGACTTCCCCGGGGAGCGACCCCGGGGGCTCACGGGGGAGCGCCTTGGGGG
>NZ_JBPQTX010000556.1:0-2244 GCF_051386555.1 Streptomyces sp. URMC 126 | reverse complement strand
GTGGCCGAGCGGGCGCGGGTGCCGGGGCCGCTGTGCGGGGCGGATCCGGAGCCGGGCGGCGGGGTGGTGCGGTTCGCCCGGTCGTTGCTGCGGGTGCGGGTGGCGGCCGGCGGCGCGGTGTTCTGCGGGTGGGACGGCGCGGAACCGGAGCCGTCGTACGCCCTGGCGGGCGCGGCGCCGGAGGTGGACGAGCGGGTGCTGCTGGAGCCGGACACGGACGGCGGCTGGCGGGTGGTGTCGGAGCGGGTGCTGGTGGTGGTGTCGCGGCACGGGGCGGTGGAGGTGCGGACGCCGGGCGGGGTGCTGTTGCGGCGTGACCAGCCGCCGCGCTGGTGGGACCCCGTGGACTCGCCGGCCGCCGAGGCGGGGCCGCGGTGGACGCAGCGGTCGGAGGTGCCGGCGGACGCCCGGTTCTTCGGCCTGGGCGGCCGGTCGTCGGGGCCGCGGCTGCGGGAGGGCGCGTACCGGCTGTGGAACACCGACCCCGGGGGCTCGTTCGAGCCGGGGGACGATCCGCTGTACGTCACCATGCCGGTGCAGTTGGTGGTGGCGGACGCGGGTACGCACCTGGTGTTCCACGACAACTCCTGGGACGGGCGGGTGCTGCTGTGGGAGGGCGAGGAGGGGGCCGGTTCGGGGCACGACCGGCCGGGCCGCTGCGAGGTGCGGATGTCCGGGGGGCCGCTGCGGTACTGGGTGATCGCCGGCGCCCCGGCCCGGGTGCTGCGCGGCTGGGCGGCGCTGACCGGCGGCCCCGCGGTGCCGCCCGCCTGGGCGCTGGGGTACCACCACGCGCGGTGGGGGTTCGGCAGCGAGGCGGAGGTGCGGCGGGTGGTGACCGGGTACCGGGAGCGCGGGCTGCCGCTGTCCGCCGTGCACCTGGACATCGACCACTACCGGGGCCACCGGGTGTTCACCGTGGACCGGGAGAGTTTTCCGGATCTGCCCGGGCTGGCCGCCGAGCTCCGCAAGGAGGGCATCCGGCTGGTGTCGATCGTGGACCCGGGGGTGAAGGCCGAGCCGGGCTGGGAGGTGTACGACGCGGGGGCGGCGGCCGGCGCGTACGTGCGGGACGGGCGCGGACGGCCGGTGCGCGGCGAGGTGTGGGCCGGGACGTCGGTCTTCCCCGACTTCACCGACCCGGGGGTGCGCCGGTGGTGGGGCGGGCTGTACGCGGAGCGGCTGGCGGAGGGGTTCTCCGGCTTCTGGCACGACATGAACGAGCCGGCGGCGTTCGCGGCGTTCGGCGAGCACACGCTGCCGCGGTCGGCACGGCACGCCCTGGAGGGCCGGGGCGGCGACCACCGGGAGGCGCACAACGTGTACGCGCTGGGCATGGCCCGGGCGGGGTACGAGGCGCTGCGGGCGCTGCGGCCTGACGAGCGCCCGTTCCTGTTCTCGCGGTCGGGCTGGGCGGGGATGCAGCGGTACGGGGGGACGTGGTCGGGTGACGTGACGACGGGGTGGCCGGGGCTGCGGGCGTCGTTGTCGCTGGTGCTGGGGCTGGGGTTGTGCGGGGTGCCGTTCTCGGGTCCCGACGTGGGCGGGTTCACGGGGTCGCCGTCGCCGGAGCTGTACCTGCGGTGGTTCCAACTGGGCTCCTACCTCCCGCTGTTCCGCACCCACGCGGCGATCTCGGCGGGGCGCCGGGAGCCGTGGGAGTTCGGCCCGGAGGTGCTGGAGCACGCGGGGGCGGCGCTGCGGGAGCGGGTGCGGCTGCTGCCGTACTTCGTGACGCTGGCCCATCTCGCGCGGCTGACGGGCGCGCCGTACGTCCGTCCGGTGTGGTGGCGTTCGCCGGAGGACCGGGCGCTGCGGGACTGCGAGGACGCGTTCCTGCTCGGGGACGCGCTGCTGGTGGCGCCGGTGCTGGAGCCGGGGTCCGACCGGCGGGCGGTGCGGCTGCCGCGCGGCCGCTGGTACGACACGGCGACGGGCCGGGCCCACGAGGGACCGGGCCAGGTGCTTTTGGACGCCCCCCTCTCCCGGATCCCGGTGCTGGCGCGGGCGGGCGCGGTGGTCCCGGTCGCGGGTGCGGACGGCGGGGTGGAACTGGAGGTGTGGGCCCCGGCGGCAGGCCGGACGGGGGGCGGGGTGCTGGTCGTCGAGGACGGCGTGGGCGAGAGCGCGGAGGTGCGGCGGTTCACGACCGGGTGGCGGGACGGCGCGGTGGCGGTGGAACGGGAGGGCGCGACGGAGGTCGGGCTTCCGGTGCGGGTGCGGGGGGTGTAGGCTGTCTCTTAT
>NZ_JBPQTX010000555.1:0-2276 GCF_051386555.1 Streptomyces sp. URMC 126 | reverse complement strand
ACTAAATTTGATAAAGCCTCGGGCCGGATCGTTGGAAAACGATCCGGCCCGAGGCTTTTTTGCATTTCCGGGACACCCGTCTTCTCCGGAAACCCGTCTTCGCCCGCCTCAGGCCATCCGGCTCAGTGCTTCCCGTGTCACTGCCCCGAGCAGTGGTTCGCCCCGTACGAGCCGTGCCACCTCGTCCACCGCGAAGGCGCCGAGGCGCCGGACCTCGCTGCCTTGGGAGCCGGCGATATGCGGGGTGAGGAAGACGTTCGGGAGCGAGAACAAGGGGTGCCCCGGCGGCAGTGGTTCCGGATCGGTCACGTCCAGGAAGGCGTCGAGCCGGCCGGAGGCGCATTCCTCGACCAGGGCGTCCGTGTCCACGAGCGAGCCCCGGGCGGTGTTCACGACCGTTCCGCCGTCCGGGATGAGCGCGAGCCGTTCCGCGTCCAGCAGGTGGCGTGTTTCCGGGAGTTCGGGGGCATGGAGCGAGACGACGGAACTGTTTCCGCACAGGCTGTGGATATTCACGAGCTCCGCCCCCCACCGCGTCGCCTCCGCCACCGACACGTAAGGGTCGTACAGCAGCACCCGGTAGTCCGCTTCCGCCGCGCGCAGCCGGGAGATGACACGGCGCCCCGTCCGTGAGGCGCCCACCACACCCACCGTCCGGCCGTCCGCGCCCTGGCGGTCGCCGAACGCGGGCCAGCGGCCCGCCCGGTGGGAGGCCGCGGCGCCGAGGGCTTTCTTGGCGGCCAACGAGATCTGGGCGAAGGCGAACTCGGCGACCGGACCCGCGTTGACGCCCGCCGCCGAGGACACGACGATCCCTCGCTCCCACACGGCGGGCGTGACGACGGGCCGTACGGAACCGCCCGCGTGCACCAGGGCCCGCAGCCGAGGGGCTCCGTCCAGGACCCGGTCGTCGAGCACCAGGGAGGTGCCCCAGCCGGTGAGGAGGATGTCGGCACCGGCGAGGTCCTCCGTCGGGAGGGCCAGCTCTCCGAGTCTCGCCCGCAGATCCGGCGGCAGGATGGCGGCCTCTTGCTCCTGACCCATGTCCACGAACACACGCAGATCCCTCACGGCCGTCACTTTCCGCGCCTGCCCGTCCCCCCGGGAGGGGAAACACCCGGCGTTGCTCCTGAGGGTGAGAACCCGCCACCATCTTCGGGTGGAATACCTCCTTCGGGTCAGCGGCCTCCTCCGGGCCGAGGCCGCCGGGACGGGAGGGGGCGACAGGCGCGTCGCCCCCGGCGTCGCGGACACGCTGATCACCCTGCTGACGCAGGCCGCCGTGACGATCCCGTTCGCCGTCCCCAGGGGGCCCGGTGCGGCCCCGGCCACCTGGGAGGCGTACGGGATGACCACCCTGGCGGTGCTGCCGCTGCTGTGGCGGTCCCGTGCCCCGCTGACCGTCCTGCTGCTCGTGGCGGCCGCGGCCGGTGCCTACCTGCCGTTCGACGGGCCGGGGCAGCCGCTGCCGTACAGCGGGCTGATCGCGGTGTTCACGGTGGCGTCCGCCGGCGGGACGGCACAGCGGCGGGCCGTGCTCGCGCTGGGGCTGCCGCTGGTGGTCGGGGGAACCATGCTGCACTCCAACGCGGCGCGGGAGCACCTCTTCAACGTCTTCGTCTTCGGCATGGCCTACGCCCTCGGGGCCCTCGCGCGGACGCGTCAGGCGTACACGCGGGCGGTTGAGGCGCGCGCCGTCGAGCTGGAGCGGTCGCGGCGCGCGGAGGCCGAGCGGGCGGCGGAGCGGGAACGGGCCCGGATCGCCCGCGAGATGCACGACATCCTGTCGCACGCCGTCAGTCTGATGATCGTGCAGGCGGAGGCGGGGCCGCTGGTGGTGCGGTCCGACCCCGACCGGGCCGAGCGGGCCTTCGACGCGATCGCCGACGCGGGGCGGGACGCCATGGATCAACTGCGGCGGATGCTGGGGGTCCTGAGGGATGATCGGACGAGTGAGAAGGACGCCTTCTCCTCCGATGCCTCCCTGCGCCGTCCCGAGCGTGGTCCGCAGCCCACGCTCGGAGGGCTGGGGCGGTTGGTGGACGAAGTGCGGCGCACCGGGCTGGACGTGGTCCTCGAATCGGCCGGGGAGCCCGTGCCGCTCGCCGCCGACGCGCAGGTCACCGTCTACCGGGTCGTCCAGGAGGCCCTGACCAATGTGCTGAGGCACGCCGACGCCCGGCGGGCCGCCGTCCGGCTCGGCTGGGGATCGGGAGAGTTGACGGTGACGGTGGAGAACGACGGTGTGGCCGTCGGCGGGGCCCCGGGTGGGGGCG
>NZ_JBPQTX010000554.1:0-2290 GCF_051386555.1 Streptomyces sp. URMC 126 | reverse complement strand
CTCAAACGCCGGACGGGCTGGATAGTGCGCCCTGGCGCACACTTCAGCCCGTCCGGCGTTTGAGGACAACCGCGCGGAGCGCGGTTTCGGGGTCTGGGGCGCAGCCCCAGGAAACGGCGAAGGGGCGGGGCCGGGGCTCACTCCCCCCGTGGCCGCACCAGCCCCGTCTCGTACGCGATGACGACCAACTGGGCCCGATCCCGCGCCCCCAACTTCGCCATCGCCCGATTGACATGCGTCTTCACCGTCAACGGGCTGACGGCAAGCCGCTCCCCTATCTCGTCATTCGACAACCCGCCCGCCACCTGCACCAGCACCTCCCGCTCCCGCCCCGTCAGCGCGTCGAGCGCCTCCGCGCCCCGCCGCGCCGGGCCGGCGGTGTCGAAGCCCCCGCCCTGGGCGAGGAAGGTGGCGATCAGCCCCTTGGTGGCCGCCGGGGACAGCAGCGCCTCGCCGGCCGCGGCGACACGGATGGCGGCGAGCAGTTCGTCGGGCTCGGCGCCCTTGCCGAGGAAGCCGGACGCGCCCGCGCGCAGCGACTGCACCACGTACTCGTCGACCTCGAAGGTCGTCAGCATCACCACCCGTACCCCGTCGAGCGCCGGGTCGGAGCAGATCTCGCGGGTCGCGGCGAGGCCGTCCACGCCGGGCATCCGGATGTCCATGAGCACCACGTCGGGCCGTACCTCACGGGCCAGGCGCACCGCCTCGGCGCCGTCCGCCGCCTCGCCGACCACGCGCATGCCGGGTTCGGAGTCGACGAGGACGCGGAAGGCGCTGCGCAGCAGGGTCTGGTCGTCGGCGAGGAGAACGCTGATGAAGGACTCGTCCGTCATGGGGTCAGCCTAGGCCGGGCGGCGGGCGGCCCCGGGCCCGGAGCGGGCGCCGGTGGGCACGGGCAGCCGGACGCGGACCCGGAATCCGGGCGTCCCCTGCCGGGGTCCGGTCTCGATCGTGCCGCCGAGCGCCGTGACCCGTTCCCGCATGCCGACGAGGCCGTGCCCGCCGGATCCCGGCGCGACGGCACCCGGTCCGCCGGCTTCCGGACCGCCGTCCCCCGGGCCGTCGTCCAGGACGGTGAGCACCAGGCTGCCGGGGGCGCGGAGGATGACCACCTCGGCGCGGGCCCCGGGCCCGGCGTGCTTGTGCACGTTGGTCAGCGCCTCCTGGAGGACGCGGTACGCGGTGAGGTCCACGGCGGCCGGCAGCGCGCCGGCGACGGACGTGGCGGGGTCGTCGTCGCCGGGCCCCTCCGGGCCGCCGGCCCCGGGCTCGTCCGCCGGGGCGCCCGTCACGGTGACGGCCACGCGCAGGCCGGCCCGGGTGAAGCCGTCCACGAGCTGGTCGAAGGCGCCGAGGCCGGGCGCCGGCTCGGTGGGCGCCTCCGGGTCGCCGTGCTGGCGCAACAGCCCGACGGTGGACCGGAGTTCGTCCAGCGCGGACCGGCTCGCCTCCCTGATGTGGGCCAGCGCCCGCTTCGCCTGGTCCGGGCGGCTGTCCATGACGTGCGAGGCCACCCCGGCCTGGACGTTGACCAGCGCGATGTGGTGGGCGACGACGTCGTGCAGCTCACGGGCGATGCGCAGCCGCTCCTCGGCGACCCGGCGGCGCGCCTCCTCCTCGCGCGACCGCTCGGCGCGCAGCGCCCGTTCCTCGACCGCGGCGACGTACGCGCGCCGGCTGCGGACGGCGTCGCCCGCGGCGGCGGCCATGCCGGCCCAGGCGAGCATCCCCACGTTCTCCTGGGCGTACCAGGGCGGCGGCCCCAGCAGCATCACCGCGCCGGTGAGGGCGGCGATCGTCACCCCGGCGATGCGGAGGGCCGCGGCGCGTTCGGTGCGGGAGACGACGGTGTAGAGCGCCACGACGGCCGACAGCGCGACCTGGATGCGCGGGATCCCGTCACCGGCGTCCGCGGCGCCCGCCACGGTGAGCACGGACGTCACGGCCAGCACCGTGCGCGGCGCCCGGCGCCGGACCACCAGGGCCGCGGCGGCGAGGACGGCGCACGTCACGAAGACGGGGGCGAGGGGGTGGGCCGCCACCCGGCGGCCGACGAAGACGCTGCCGATCATCAGGGCGAGCACGGTGGCGGCGATCGTGGCGTCGGCGGCGGTGGGGTGGGCGCGGAGCCGGCCGCAGACGGTGGGGGTGGTCATCACGGCCCCTCCGGGGCGGGAAGTGTGCGGCGGCAGGCGCCTGCGGCGGGCTGATGCCCCGGTCCCGCCCCTTCGCCGATTCCCGGGGGGCAAGCCCCCCGGATCCCCTGATCGCGGCTTCGCCGCTCGTC
>NZ_JBPQTX010000553.1:0-2312 GCF_051386555.1 Streptomyces sp. URMC 126 | reverse complement strand
CCCGTCGAAGGCGGGGAGGCGCCACTCGGTGGGCAGTCCGGTGTGGGGTTCGAGGGCGATGTCGGCGACGACGAGGGAGATCCGGCCGTCGCGCCCCGGGAAGCCGACGCCGAGCTCTTCGCGCACCCGGCTGCGTCCGCCGTCCGCCCCGACCAGGTAGGCGGCGCGCAGGGTGGGGGTGCTGTCCGGCCCGCCGACGGTGGCGTGACGCCGTACGTCGCGAGGTTTTCCTCCAGGAATCGCTCGACGCGGGTCTGCGGGATGCCGACCTGGTAGGGGAAGCGGGTGTCGAAGGGCGAGTAGTCCAGCGGGATGCCGGCGAAGTGGCCCCCGGGCAGGGTAGTGAGGGCCTGCTCGGTGATCGGGTCCAACCAGCCGCGTAGGTCCAGGACTTCGGCGGCACGCGGCGACGCCCTCGGTCCGGGTGGCGGTGGCGTCGTGCGTACGACCAGGCCGCGGGTCGTCGTCCGTAGGGTGCGGCCCCGTCGGGGACGAAATTCATCCTTCCCTGGAAGACGCGTCCGGTTGCCTGGCCGCAGAAGCAATTGCCAGTACCGCGAGTGTTATTGGCGGGTGGGGGGCGCGTGCTTTCTTGGGATGGCGGCCCCCGTTCTGGCACACGTGTGTGCGGGGTAGCCTCGGCGGTTGATCACTGATCCGATGGATGAAGGGGAAGACGATGGCGACCAAGGGCGGCCAGGGGCGGCACGGTTCGCCGAAGCCGCCGATCCTGCCGGCGGGGCCGAACGACAAGGCCCCGAACAATGGTGCGTAGCAGGGGGTGGATCCGCCGTTGCGCCCGTTTTCTGTTCGGTTCAGTGCCGCGTTTTCTGATGACCGGGGCTGCTGTGGGTGTCCTGGCTATCGGTGGTCTTCTCGGGGGCGTGTGGCTCGCATCGGATGGGCAAGGGTGTCTGAGGGCGGTCGGCGGGGTGGGCGAAGAGCAGGTGGCTGGGGAATACGAGGGGCCGTCCGGCGCCGGCGATTGGAGGCTGTCCGGGTTCGCCGGCGAGGTCGAAAAGCGAGTTTCACCGGACTTCACGGACATGCCGTATGCGCTCAGGCTCCAGCCGCTTCGGGTGCTCGCAGTCGGCCGGGACCACGACGAACAAGTCCTTTTCCGGGAAACGGATCCGGACAACTGCCCGTTGGTTGTGCTGCGCCGCGTGTGAGCGCGGGTGGGGGTGGCGCGGACCCGGTTCACGTGCCGCCCGTGAAGAGCAGCCGGTCCGGGGTGCCGTCGCGGAGGCCGCTCAGTACTCCCTGAGTCGCCTGGGCCGCCAGCCAGTCGGACACCGTCTGCGCCGACGCGTCCGGGTGTGCCGCCTTGTAGAGCGCGGCGACCCCGGTGACGTGCGGCGCCGCCTGTGAAGTGCCGCTCTTCGTGGTGGCGCCCCCGCCGGCGCGGGCGGAGACGATGTCCAGGCCCGGGGCGAGGAGGCGGAGGCAGGAACCCCAGTTGCTGAACGACGTCATCCGGTCGTTCCGGTCCGTCGCCCCGACGACCACCGCTCCCGGCGCGCTGCCGGGGGAGTTGGCGCAGGCGTCGGTGGCCGCGGTCGCCGGCTGTGCGTTGCCCGCCGAGACGACGGGCGGCACCCCACGGGCGGCGACCGCCGCCACCGAGGCGTTCGTCGCCGCCGAGTACGGGCCGTTGAGCGAGGCGTTGAGCACCGAGGCCGGCCCGGCGTGCTGGGCCACCCAGTCCAGGCCCGCCACGAAGCGGGAGGCCGACGTCGTCCCCTCGCAGTCCAGTACCCGCACGCTGACCAGCGCCACCTTCCGGGCGACGCCGTGCTCTCCGCCGCCGATGATTCCGGCGACGTGCGTGCCGTGCCCGGAGCCGGTCAGGCAGTCGGAGCCGTCGCCGGCCGGGTCCACCAGGTCGACGCCTTTGCGGGCGCGCCCGCCGAACTCGGGGTGGGTGTAGTCGATCCCGGTGTCCACCACGTACGCGGTGACGCCCTCGCCGGTGCCGGCGACCGTGAACTGCCCGTCCAGGGGCGGTTTCCGCTGGTCCACCCGGTCCAGCCCCCAGGACGTCGCCGGGTCGGCGGCCGACTGGCGGAGGACCGCGTCCTCCTCCACGGACCGTACGTCCGGCGAGCGGCGGACGGCGTCCAGCTGCGCGGGGGAGAGCGTGGCGGCGAACCCGAGCATCGCGTGCTGGTAGACGGTGTCCGGGGTGACGCCCAGCCGGGCGGTCAGGGTGCGGGGGCTGGCGCCTTGGCGCAGGGTGACGATGTAGTGGCCGGCTACGGCGCGTCCGCTGGTGCGGTGCAGGGCGGCGCGGGGCGCCGTGGGGTCGGGGT
>NZ_JBPQTX010000552.1:0-2339 GCF_051386555.1 Streptomyces sp. URMC 126 | reverse complement strand
AGGGGAGGGCGCGGAGGCGGTGCGGGAGGCGTGAGAAGTAGGGGAGCCGTGAAGGCAGGGGCTGGCGGGGCGAGTGGCTGGTGTCCTTCCGGGGGGTCATGCCCAACCTCCCTGCCGCCGCCGGGTCCTGCGCAGCAGCCAGAAGAAGAACGGGCTCCCGATCAGCGCCGTCAGCACGCCGAGCGGCAGCTCGGCGGGGCGCGCGACGGTACGGGCCGCGAGGTCCGCCGCCACCAGCACCAGCGCACCGCCCAGCGCGCTCCCCGGGATCAGGAACCGGTGTCCCGGCCCGGCGGCCATCCGCAGCAGGTGCGGCACCAGCAGCCCGACGAACGAGATGACGCCGGACACCGCGACCGCCGCCGCCGTCAGCAGCGCCACCACCAGGATCAGCACCAGGCGCAACCGCTCCACGTCCACGCCCAGGTGGCGCGCCGGGCGCTCGCCGAGGGAGAGCAGGTCGAGGCGGCGCGCGAACAGCGGCGCCGTGGCCAGCCCGGCCAGCGCGCACGGCAGGACGGCGAGCACCTTCGGCCAGGTCGCCTGCGCCAGCGAGCCCAGTTGCCAGAACGCGATCTGTGAGACCTGCGCGTTGTCCGCGACGAAGATCCCGAGGCCGATCAGCGCGCCCGTGAGCGCGTTCATCGCGATGCCCGTCAGCAGCAGGGTCACCACCTCCGCCCGGCCGCCCGAGCGCGACAGCGCGTAGACGATCAGAACGGTCACCAGACCGCTGAAGAACGCGCAGCCGGTGACCGTCCAGGTGCCGAACACGGTCAGGTCGAGGGCGATGGCCGCCACCGCGCCGACGGCCGAGCCCATCGAGACGCCGATGACGGCCGGTTCGGCCAGCGGGTTGCCGAACAGGCCCTGCATCAGCGCGCCCGCGCAGCCCAGCGACGCCCCGACCAGCAGCGCCAGCACCACGCGCGGCAGCCGGACGTTCCACAGCACGCTCTCGGCGACCCGGTCCAGCCGGGCGCCGCCCAGCCCCGCGCGGTGCAGCAGCGAGCCGACGACGTCGCCGAGCGGGATGTCGTAGGCACCGAGCCCGGCCGAGGCGAGGCAGGCGAGGACCAGGGTGCCCGCCATCCCGCAGACGAGCAGGGCGGCGACCCGCCGGCGGCGGGCGGGAACGCGGGGTGCGCCCGTTCTCGCCGCCTCTTCCGCCGTGTCTACCTCGTCCGCCTCTTCTACCTCTTCTGCCTCGTTCATCTTGTCCGTCTCGTCCGACTCATCCGACTCGGACGCCCCGCGGGTGGCGGTCCTACCGGTCACCTGCCGTTCCGGTGGAACTGGTCGACCAGCGAGGCGAGTACGCGGCCGGTACGGGGGCCGTAGCTGAGCAGTTCGCCGTCGTCGACCGAGGCCACCCGGCGGTCCATGCCGGCCGGCGTCTGCGCCACGCCCGGCACCCGCAGCAGGCCGTCCACGCCGCCGACCGAGGCGAGGCCGCCGTTCATCACGAGGATCACGTCCGGCGCGGCCTTGGCGAGCGCCTCGCTGGTGATCGGGGTGAAGTCCTTCCGCAGCCCCGACGCGGCGCCCGCGTCCACCCCGCCGGCCGCCTCGATGAGGGACGGAGCACCGGATTCCGCCCCGCCGATGAGGTAGACGGAGGACGCGCCGCGCAGGTATAGGAAGGCGACCCGCGGTTTCTTGCCGTCCTTCGGCGCGGCCTTCCGCGCCTTCTCGACGTCCTGTTCCGTCCGTTCGCGTAGCCGCTTCCCGGCATCGGGGACGCCGAGTGCGGCGGCCACCGTCTCGATGCGCGGACCGACGTCGCCCAGCTTCTTCGGCGTGGGGAGCACGAGCACCGGGACGCCGGCGGACCGGATCTGGTCCAGTGCCTCGGCGGGGCCGGCGAAGGTGTCCGCGAGGACGACGGTCGGCTTGAGGGAGAGCACGCTCTCGGCCGAGACGTCGTGGCCCCGCGTGACGACGGGCAGCTTGCGCGCCTGCTCGAACGTGGCGGCCACGTCCCGCCCGACGACGTGGTCCCCGAGCCCGAGCGTGAAGACGACCTCGGAGAGGGAACCGGTCAGCGGCACGATCCGGTCGGCGCTCCGTACGGTCACCTCGCGACCGTCCACCGAGCGGGCCGTGGCCGGGAGCCGTGGCGCCGGCGGCTTGCCGGGGAGCGGTTCGACGCGGTCGGCTGTCGTGGCCTGGCGGGAACCGCCGGATGGGGTGCCCGGCGCGCTCTTACCCGTCGGCGTGGCACCGGACGGGCCGTCGTCCGAGTCGTCGTCGCTCCCGCAGGCCGTGAGGGTGACGGAGAGGAGGAGCAGGGCGATCAGCGCGCCCAGGGCGCCGGTGAGGGGCCGGCGCCCTGGGCG
>NZ_JBPQTX010000551.1:0-2400 GCF_051386555.1 Streptomyces sp. URMC 126 | reverse complement strand
CGGCGCGGGCCTGTGCCGTCATACGCGGCCGTGACGCCCCCGTCACGAGGGCACCCCCGGCGCGTCCGGTCCCGGAGTGGGAGTGGGGATGGACGCCGGGGCGTAGGGGGGCGACGGCGTGACGTCGTCCCTCTCGCGTTACGCGCGGTCTCCGGCCGGTTGCCGCCCGGAGATTCCCGGCGCCCGGCCGGTCACCCGGAGGTCCCTGGCTCTCTGGATGTCCCCGGCTTCCCGGAGGCCCCCGGCTCTCCGGATGCCCCGGGCTTGCCGGAGGCGCCTGGGTCTCCGAATGTCCCCGGTTCCCCGGAGACCCCCGGCTCCCGGCCGGTCACCCGGAGGTCCCCGGTTCTCCGGATGTCCCCGGCTTATCGGAGGCGCCCGGTTCTCCGGATGTCCCTGGCCTATCGGAGGCGCCCGGTTCTCCGGATGTCCCTGGCTCTCCGGACGTCCCCGGTTCCCCAGAGGCCCCCGACTTCCCGTACGTCCCCGCCGCCTCGAACGCCACCGGTGCCGCGAAAGCCGCCCGGCGCGTCGCCCGGCGCAGCGCCTTGAGCACCGCCGGGCCCAGCAGGAGGGTGGCGAGCAGGGTGACCACCGCGCGCGGCAGATCCCAGCCCAGGGACGTGGTGAGGCAGTAGGCGGCGAAGCGGGCGAGGTTGTCGCCGAGCGGGTCGCCGGGGACGAAGGAGACGCCCGTGCCGAGCCCGGCGATGTAGGGCCAGCCCTGGAGGTTCATGACCGTGCCGTAGCCGACCGACGCCACCGCGCCGTACGCCGCCAGCATCGCCAGCTCGCGGCGGCCCCGCAGCCGGTCCGCGCCCGGCAGCAGGCCCGCGCCCAGGGACACCCAGCCCATGGCCAGCATCTGGAACGGCATCCACGGCCCGACCCCGCCGGTCAGCAGTGCCGAGGCGAACATCGACAGCGCCCCGAGGACGAACCCGAAACCCGGTCCCAGCACCCGTCCCGCCAGCACCATCAGGAAGAACATCGGCTCGATCCCGGCCGTCCCCGCCCCCAGCGGGCGCAGCGCCGCGCCCGCCGCCGCGAGGACGCCGAGCATGGCGACGGCCTTGGCGTCGAGGCCGGAATCGGCGACGGTCGCCACCACGACCGCGAGGAGCAGCGGCAGCAGCGCCGCGAACAGCCAGGGCGCGTCGCGCGAATGCGCCAGACCGGACGACGGGGCCGCCAGCAGCGGCCAGCCGAACGCCATGACGCCCGCGGCCGTCAGCAGGAGCAGCGCCGCGGCCGAGCGGCGGCCGAGGCGGACGGCGCGGGCCTGTGCCGTCATACGCGGCCGTGACGCCCCCGTCACGAGGGCACCCCCGGCGCGTCCGGTCCCGTAGGGGGCGCCTCTGGCGAGCCCGTCCCCGGCGCGTCCGGTCCTGTGGGGTCCGTCCCCGAGGGGCCCGATCCCGTAGGGGTCGATTCCGTAAGGCCTGATCCCGTAGGGGTCGATTCCGTAAGGCCTGATCCCGTAAGGGACGCCCCCGCCGCGTCCGCCGCCTCCGTCCCCTCCGCCTCCGCACCCAGCGCGTCCCGCACCTGTGCGACCGTCAGCCACGGCCGCGGCGCCAGTACCTTCGCCACCTGCGGTGCGAAGGCCGGGGAGGCGACGACGACGTCGGCCGTGGGGCCGTCGGCGACGATCTCGCCCTCGGCCAGGACGACGACCCGGTGGGCGAGCTCCGCCGCCAGCTCCACGTCATGGGTGGCCAGGACGATCGCATGGCCCTCGGCCGCCAGGCCGCGCAGGATCTCCACCAGGCGGGCCTTCGCCGCGTAGTCCAGGCCGCGCGTCGGCTCGTCCAGGAGGAGCAGCGGCGGCCTGGCGGCGAGGACGACGGCGAGGGCGAGCGCGAGCCGCTGGCCTTCGGAGAGGTCGCGCGGGTGGGTGTCGTCGGGCACGCCGGGGAGCAGCTCGGAGACCAGGGCGCGGCAGGTGCCGGGGGAGGCGGCGGCGTCCCGGTCGGCGGCGGCGCACTCGGCGCCGACGGTGTCCGCGCAGAGCAGGTCGCGGGGCTCCTGCGGGACGAGTCCGACGTGCCGCAGCAACTCGCGCGGGGTCGTGCGGTGCGGCGCGGCGCCGCCGACGGCGACCGTGCCGCGCGCCGGTTCGTGCATCCCGACGAGGGTGCGCAGCAGGGTGGACTTGCCCGCGCCGTTGCGGCCCATCAGGGCGATCGTCTCGCCGGGCCGGACGGTCAGGTCCACCTTCCGGAGGGCGTCCACCCGGCCGTGCCGGACGGCCAGTCCCGCCACCTCGGCGGAGGCCGGGACCGCCGTCCGAGGGTTCGCCGGCGTGGCCCGCCGCCAGCGGCGGAGCAGGCCGCGGGGCTCCGCCGCCGCGCGGGCGGCCCGCTCGTGTGGGGCGGAGGGGCCGGGCGGGGCGGAGGC
>NZ_JBPQTX010000550.1:0-2440 GCF_051386555.1 Streptomyces sp. URMC 126 | reverse complement strand
CCTCAAACGCCGGACGGCTGAATAGTCAGCCCGTCCGGCGTTTGAGGACAGCGCCCGGAGGGCGCTTCGGGGGTGCGGGGGCTCGCCCCGGGGCACACCCAATCAGGCAGAAGCCTCCCGCAGGGCCCGCACCAGCACCGGTGTCACCTGCTCCACCTGCCAGGGGCGGGCCCCATGGCCGGCGAGGGCAGCGGCGACCGCATCCGGCGAAAGATCCCGCGGCGGCTCCCAGCACACCCGCCGCACCGTATCCGGCGTGATCAGATTCTCCTGAGGCATCGTCAGCCGCTCCGCCAGCTCGGACACGGCCGCCCGCGCCGCCGACAGCCGCGCCGCCGCGACGGGGTCCTTGTCCGCCCAGGCGCGCGGCGGGGGCGGGCCGGTCAGCGGCTGGCCGGGCTGCGGGAGCTCGGACTCGGGGACGGCCCGGGCGCGGTCGACGGCCGCCTGCCACTGCTCCAGCTGACGGCGGCTCATCCGCGGTCCGAAGCCGGGCAGGGCGGCCAGCGCGTGCGCGTTCGGCGGCATGTTCAGCGCGGCCTCGATGATGGCGCCGTCGCCGAGCACCTTGCCCGGCGAGACGTCGCGCTTCCGCGCCACCTGGTCACGCGCGGTCCACAGTTCACGGACCACGGCCATCTGCCGGCGCCGGCGGACCTTGTGCATGCCGGAGGTACGCCGCCAGGGGTCCTTGCGGGGCGGGGCCGGCGGGGCGGAGGCGATGGCGTCGAACTCCTGGCGGGCCCACTCCAGCTTGCCCTGCCGGTCGAGCTCCTTCTCCAGCGCGTCGCGCAGGTCGATCAGGAGTTCCACGTCGAGCGCGGCGTAGCGCAGCCAGGGCTCGGGCAGCGGGCGGGTGGACCAGTCGACGGCCGAGTGGCCCTTCTCCAGGGCGTAGCCGAGGACGTTCTCGACCATGGCGCCGAGCCCCACGCGCGCGAACCCGGCGAGCCGTCCGGCCAGCTCGGTGTCGAAGAGCCGGGACGGTGTCATCCCTATCTCGCGCAGGCAGGGGAGGTCCTGGGTGGCGGCGTGCAGCACCCACTCGGCGTCCCCGATGGCCTCGCCGAGCGACGAGAGGTCGGGGCAGCCGACGGGGTCGACCAGGGCCGAGCCGGCCCCCTCGCGGCGCAGCTGGACGAGGTAGGCGCGCTGTCCGTAGCGGTAGCCGGAGGCGCGTTCGGCGTCGACGGCCACCGGCCCGCTGCCTCCGGCGAAGGCGGCGACGACGGCGGCCAGGGCGTCGCGGTCGGCGACGACCGGCGGAATGCCCTCACGCGGTTCCAGCAAGGGGATCGGCGCCGAATCGACGTCGTCCGGGGGGCCGCCCCCGGTGGTTCGCAGTGGTGGGTCTGCTGCGGTCTCTTGGGCGTCGGTCACCGGTCAAGGGTATCCGGGGATGACGGAAGCCCGCCGACGGAACGTTCCGTCGGCGGGCGCGTGCGGGGAGTCGGGTCAGTGGATGATGCCGGTGCGCAGGGCGACGGCGACCATTCCGGCCCGGTCGCCGGTGCCCAGCTTGCGGGCGATGCGGGCGAGGTGGCTCTTGACGGTGAGTGCCGAGAGGCCCATGGAGACGCCGATGGCCTTGTTCGACTGGCCCTCCGCAACCAGCCGCAGGACCTCGACCTCACGGCCGGACAGCTCGCGGTAGCCGCCGGGGTGTCCCGGCGCGCCGGGTGGCCGGCGCTGCATCCGCGCGGCGGCCGCGCCGATGGGGGAGAGCCCGGGGCGGCCGGGCACGCCGAGGTTGGTGCGGGTTCCGGTGACCACATAGCCTTTGACGCCGCCCGCGAGGGCGTTGCGCACGGCGCCGATGTCGTCGGCGGCGGAGAGAGCGAGGCCGTTGGGCCAGCCCGCGGCGCGGGTCTCGGACAACAGGGTCAGGCCGGAGCCGTCGGGAAGGTGGACGTCGGCGACGCAGATGTCGCGCGGGCTGCTGATGCGGGGCCGGGCCTCCGCGATGGACGAGGCCTCGATCACGTCCCGCACCCCCAGCGCCCACAGGTGGCGGGTGACGGTGGAGCGGACACGGGGATCGGCGACGACGACCATGGCGGTCGGTTTCGTCGGGCGGTAGGCGAGGCTCGCAGGTTGCTCAAGAAGAACGGACACCAGGCCTCCAGAGGGAGTGGCGGGGACGGGTGCCGACTTTTGGGTAAGCCGGGGCGATCCGTACGGGAAGGGTCACAAGTCCCTTCGGCAGACAAACCGCCCGGCTTTAGGGAATGATCACGAATTGATGAGTAACAATTCGGGCAATTCCGGCCTGGGGGTGATCGGTGTGACGGTCACTCCGATGGCCGCACGGGGGCATGCGCGGGCCGCCGGTCGGCGCTGTCGCCCGTCGCCCTCGGCCGAGGCCCCGTCCGCTGCTGTCGGCCGGCGTCCGCCCCCGTCGTCCCGGGCCGGCCCCGCGCTCGTCGTCCCGCGCCCGCCC
>NZ_JBPQTX010000549.1:0-2449 GCF_051386555.1 Streptomyces sp. URMC 126 | reverse complement strand
GTCGCGGGCCGACGGGGGAGGGCGGGGCCCGGCGCGGTCGCGGGCCGGAGAGCGGGCGGTCGCGGCGTACGCCCGGCGGGGCGCGGCGTACGTCCGGGGCGCGGCACACGGCCGGCCGACTGCGGCACACGTCCGGCGGCCTACAGCGGTACGCGTCCGGCCGGTCGCGGTACACGTCCGGCCGGAGAGGAGCCGGCCATGACGCACGCCCCGGCCGGAGAGGAGCCGGCCATGACGCACGCCCTGGTCGGAGAAGGGATCGACCGCGTCGACGCGCGGGCGAAGACCGGCGGCCGGGCCGCCTACCCCACGGACGTCACCCACCCCGGTCTCGCCCACGCCGTCCTCGTCCAGAGCACGGTCGCCGCCGGCCGGATCACCGCCCTCGACACGGCGGCGGCCGAGGCCGCGCCCGGCGTCCTCGCGGTGCTCACCCACGAGAACGTCCCCCCGCTGCAAGAGGCGCCCGACCGCTCCGCGTCGCTGCCGCCGCCCCCGCTGCGGGACGACCGGATCCGGCACCACGGCCAGACCGTCGCGGTGGTGGTGGCCGACACCTTCGAGCAGGCGACCGAGGCCGCCCGGCTGGTCCGGGCCGGGTACGCCGCGGAGCCACCCATCGCCGACCTCGACCATCCCGACGCCCCGCACGACCACGACCCGTTCGGCTCGGACGGCGGGACCGGCGACGTCGAGAAGGCGCTGGAGGCCGCGCCCGTGCGCGTCGAGCGGACGTACCGCACGGCGGCGAACACCAACAACCCCATGGGCCCGTTCGCCACGGTCGCCCGCTGGGACGGCGACCGGCTCACCGTCCACGACTGCACCCAGGGCCCCTCCCGGACCCGCGCCGACCTCGCGGCCACGCTCGGCGTCCCGCCGGAGGCCGTCCGCGTCCTCGCCCCCTACCTCGGCGGCGGTTTCGGTGCCGGGTTGCGCACCTGGGGCCATACCGTCCTGGCCGCCGTGGCGGCACGGCAGGTGGGACGTCCGGTAAAGCTGGTGCTGACGCGCAAGCAGATGTTCACCTCCGTCGGGCACCGGCCCGACACCAAGCAGACCGTACGGCTCGGCGCCACCCGGGACGGCAGGCTCACCGCCCTCGACCACCGCGCGTGGCAGTCGCTGTCGATGACGGACGTCAACAAGGAACCCGTGGCGGCGAATTCGCAGGATTCCTACGCCAGCCCCAACATCGCCACCCGGGACGTCCAGGTCCGCCTCCACGTCCCCGCGCCCGGCTCAATGCGCGCGCCCGGCGACGCCCAGGGCAACCACGCGCTGGAGTGCGCGCTGGACGAACTCGCCTACGAGCTGGGCATGGACCCGGTCGAACTCCGGCTGCGCAACTACGCGGAAGAGCACCCCGTCACCGGACAGCAGTGGTCCGCCAACGACCTGCGCGCCTGCTACCGGGCCGGCGCCGAGGCGTTCGGCTGGTCGCGCCGCGACCCCGAGCCGCGCTCCGCCCGCCGCGGCCGGACGCTGATCGGCTACGGCATGGCCGGCACCTCGTTCTTCTTCTACCAGGCGCCGTGCGCGGCACGGATCACCGTCACCCGGGACGGCGGCGCGGTGGTGGAGAGCTCGGGCATGGACCTCGGCACCGGCACGTACACCGTGATGACCCAACTCGCCGCCGAGCTGCTGGGGTTGCCGGTGCGCGCCGTGCGCATGGTGATGGGCGACAGCTCCCTGCCCGCGGCGCCCTCCGCCGGCGGCTCCGGCCTCACCGCCGCCCTGGGCACCGCCGTCCACACCGCCTCCCGGCACCTGTTCCGGGCCTTCCTCGACCTCGTCCGCCACGACCCCGCGTCACCCCTGCGCGACGTGGGGGTGGACGGCGTCCGTGCCAAGGACGGCCGCATCGTGCGCACCGACGACGGGCGCGGCGAGCGCTACACGGACCTCCTCGCCCGGCACGGGCGGGACGCGCTCTCCGCCGAGGGCTCGGCCGAAGCACCGGGCGAAGACGGCGCGGTGGTCCCCACCGGGCCGTACGCCGCCAAGTTCGCGGAAGTGCACGTCGATCAGGATCTGGGCGTCATCCGCGTGGCGCGCCTGGTGACCGCCGCCCACTGCGGGCGCGTCCTCAACGAGAAGACCGCCCGCAGCCAGCTCGTCGGCGGCACGGTCGGCGGCATCGGCATGGCCCTGCTGGAGGAGACCGTCACCGAACCGCACACCGGGCGCATCGCCAACCCGACCCTCGGCGACTACCTCGTCGCCGTCAACGCCGACATCCCGCGCCTGGACGTCCGCTTCGTCGGCGGCCCCGACCCCAGCAACCCCAACGGCACCAAGGGCTGCGGCGAACTCGGCATCCCCGGCACGACCGCCGCCATCGCCAACGCCGTCTTCCACGCGACGGGCGTCCGCGTACGGCGGCTGCCGATCCGGATCGAGGACGTGCTGTGAGCGGCCGCCCGTCCCCCGCCCGCCCGCGGGC
>NZ_JBPQTX010000548.1:0-2482 GCF_051386555.1 Streptomyces sp. URMC 126 | reverse complement strand
GGCGGGGGCCGGGCGGGCGGCGTCCACCTCGGGCAGGGCCCGCCAGTCGACCTTGCCGTTGACGTTGACCGGGATGTCGTCGAGGCGGACCATCCGGGCCGGGACCATGATGCGGATCAGCCGTTCCGCCAGGAACGCCAGCAGCTCGTCCTCGGTGACCTCCGCCCCCGGCTCGGTCGTGTAGTAGCCGACCAGGTGCCGGCCCCCGGCGGTCTCGTCGTCGCCGCGCGCGACGACCGTGCACTTCCGCACGCCCGGGTAGGCGGTGGCGCGCGCCTCGATCTCGCCGGGCTCCACGCGGACGCCGTTCAGCTTGAGCTGGAAGTCGGCGCGCCCCATGAACTCCACTTCGCCGGAGGGCAGGACGCGGGCGAGGTCGCCGGTGCGGTAGAGGCGGGCGTTGCGGCCCAGCGCCCGTTCCTCCTCCGTCCGGAAGGGGTTGGGCAGGAACCGTTCGGCGGTGAGGTCGTCGCGGTTGAGGTAGCCGGGGGCGACGCCGCAGCCGCCGATCCACAGCTCGCCGATGGCGCCGACGGGGAGCTGCTTGAGGTTCTGGCTGAGTACGTACCACTTCACGTTGCGGACCGGCCGGCCGATGCTGCGGTCCCGGCGCTCGGTCACGCCCGGGGCGAACTCCTTGACGGCGGTGACGAACGCCGCCTCCGTGAACGCGTACTCGTTGATCACCCGGCCGGGGAACGTCCGGCGGAGCCTGCGCAGCCCGGCCGCCGTCAGCTCCTCGCCGACCAGCAGCAGCTTCTTCAGGCTCGGGCAGCGGCGCAGGTCGAAGTGCTGGAGCACCGAGCCGGTGCCGTTGAGGTACGTCACCCCGTGCCGCGCGATGTAGGCCGGGAACAGGTCGGGGTCCAGCCGGACCTCCTCCGGTACGACCACCAGCGTCTGCCCGTTGACGAGCGCGATCAGGGTCTGCCTGAGATGCGGCTCGAAGACGTACGAGGCGAAGAGCGCGACGCGCTCCTCGCCGGGGCGCAGCATGTCGTAGCGCTCGGAGAGGTCCGTGATGCTGTTGACGACGCTCTCGTGGTACTTGGGGACGCCCTTCGGGACGCCGGTGGTGCCCGAGGTGTACGTGACGTACGCGAGGTCGCCGGCGTCCCGGGGCGGCCGGGGGACGTTCCGTGGCGCGGTGGCCTCGGCGCTGTCGTCCAGGACGGTCTCGATCTCGACGAGGCGGACGTCCGCGTGCTCGGGGCCGAGCGTCTCCCGGAGGCGTGCCGCGTGGTGCCGGTTGGTGACGACGACGCCGAGGCCGGTGTCCCGGACGGCGAAGCGGACGCGGTCGGCCGGGTAGCCGGGGTCGATCGGCACATAGGCCGCGCCGGCCTTCCAGATCCCGAGGGTGGCGACGACGCCGAGGTCGCTCTTGTCGAGGTACAGCCCGACGAGCTCGCCCGGCCGGACCGCCGGGTCGGAGCCGAGCAGCCGGTCGGCGAGCAGGTCGGCGCGGGCGCCGATCTCGCGGTAGGTGACCCGGGTGTCGCCGAAGACGACGGCCTCGTGGTCGGGCCACCGCCGGATCGCCTCGTCGACGAGGTCGTCGAGCCGCTTGCCGGCCGGGAAGTCGCCGTCGGTGTCGTTCCACCGGCGCAGCCGCTCGCGCTGTTCCGGCGAGACCAGTTCGATGTCGGCGACGGTCCGTTCGGGTCCGTGGAGGTACTGGCCGCACACCTCGCGCACCACGTCGAGCACGCCGCTGATCGTCGGGCCCTCGAACAGGTCCCCCGCGTACGCGAGTGTCCACCGCAGGTCGTCGCCGGTGTCGCGGACGACGAGGGTGAGCGGGGACGCGGGCAGCTCGGCGAGGGGCAGTTCGCGGTCCGCGAGCACCAGGTGGGCGTCGAACAGGCCGTGGCCCAGCACCTCGTCCGGGGCCAGGAAGGCGCCCTTCCGGCCCAGTTCCGCGTCGAGCGCGCGGACGGCCGCGTGCCGGCCGAGCCGGGCCTGCTCCTCGTGGTCGACGATGACGGGGAGGACGCGGGCCCCGCGCGGGCCCTCGGGCCCGGTGGCGTCGACGAACGCCGTGACCGTCCGGCTCCCGTGCCCGTACGCGCGCATGACGCTGTGCAGCGTGGCGAGCGCGAACGCGGCGGCGGACGGGCCGCCGTCCCGCCGTACCGCGCGCAGTGCGGCGAAGTCCGCTCCGCCGAGGGTCAGTTCCCGGCTGTCCGTGGCCCGGACGGCGGGGTCGTCGTCCCGGACGGCGATCCTGTTGCGCCACTCGTCCTTGAGGAGCATTTCCAGGTCGCAGCGCTCGTTCGACACTGCTGCGACGCGGGCGGACCATTCCGCGGCGGTCGTCGGGTACGGGGCTGACTTCATCCGTGGGCTCTCCGTCGTGCCAGGAGGTGTGCGGCGCGCGGGCGGGGGGCCAGGGGCCGCCGCCGGGCCGCGGGGTCAGAGAACGGGGCGCGCGGGACGTCCGTCGCGCGGGCGCACGCCGCCGGGGCGCGCCGTGGAGCGA
>NZ_JBPQTX010000547.1:0-2496 GCF_051386555.1 Streptomyces sp. URMC 126 | reverse complement strand
GCGCCGGGCCGTGGAGCGGACGGGGGCGGGCCGGAAGGATGAGGCCCGGCGCCGGCCGGGCCCCGGGAACCCACCGCCGCCGGCCGGCTGCCGCCGCTCCGGGCTCCCCGGCGAGGGCGAGCACGGCGGCGCCCGGACCTCAGCCGTCCTCCGGCCGGTCGAGCCGGACCGTGGCGACGACGATGACCTCGTCGCGCTCGGTCCACCGCCGTGACGTCTCCTTGTGCGGGTTGATCCACACCCCGTACCGGGGGCCGTGCGCGGCGCCCGCGTGGTCGCGGTAGCCGATGGCGCACTCGCCGTGCCGCCGGGCCGCCTCGACCACCGTGGCGAACGAGGCCGCGCAGCCCGCCCGGACGTAGCGGGACGCCGGACGGAGCAGGATCTCGGTGCCGCCCGTGGCGAACAACTCCCGGAACACGGCGGCCAGATGCCGGTTCTGCGAGATCTGCGCCATCAGCAGGCCGATGAGCTTGCCGCTGACGATGAAGTCGGCACCCGGGCTCACCGGGGCCAGGGCCCGGTTCCGGTCGTCGGTCAGCTCGGTGACCACCGGCAGCTCCCGGCCGGACGCCGCCTCCATCGCCCGCAGCAACAACAGCGTGACCAGGATGCGGTCGTCCGGCTCCTCGCCGGTGTCGCCCGGGACGGGGTCGGGCCCCAGGACGATCACGCTGTCGTACGAGGCGGCGTCCACCGCCTCGACCGTCTCCTGGCCGGCCGGGTCCCCGGGCCGCAGGACGACGGACAGGGCGGCCCCGGCGTCGCGGTCGGCGGCGCGCACCGAGGCGGCCGTGGCGGGCGCGTCGTCGGCGACGACGTCCACGACCGAGCCCGGCGCCGTGTACCGGCACAGTCGGCCCACGATCAGCGGGGCCCGCCGGTTCCAGCCCAGCAGGAGCACCCGCTCCGGCCGCCGCGTCTCCGGCGGGACGGCGGCGACCAGCACCGCTTCGTCGACGGCCGGCGGCGGCTCGGCCACGACGGCGGTGTCGTCGTCGCGGGTGATGACCACGATCCGGTCCGCCGCGCCGATGACGCTGTCCGACGGCGGGTTGAGCGCCAGGGCGCCGTCGGAGCGGACGATCCCCACGGCACACGACGTCGGGTAGGCCAGGAGCGCCTCACCGAACGTTCGCCCCACCAAGGAGGATTCGCGGACGGTGTAGAACTCGTCGCCCGCGAAGTCCAGCAGTTCCTGGTAGACGAGGGACAGGCCGGGCCTGCGGGCGGACTGGACGACGAGCCGGGCGGTGATGTCGTCGGTCTCCAGGACGACGCCGCCTTCCCCGGCCGCCAAGGCCGCGGCGAGGCGGTAACGGGCGTCACGCACGGCCGCCACCACCCAGGGGTCGACCCCACTCGCCGCACCGCCCCCGCCGTCCTCGGCGGCGGGCGGCCCGGACGCGGCACCGCCCGGACCGCCCACGCCACCGTCCGGTCCGGGCGCGGCGCGGGCCGCCGCCCGCAGGGCCAGCAGCGTCTTGACCACCTCGGCGTCCCCCGCGGGCCCGTCGCGCGGCAGTACGAGGACCGCGCCGGCGGTGTGCGGGCTGACGCGGGGGAGGACCGCCGGATCGGTGGTCGAGCCGCTGCGGCAGATGACCCGGGTGCCGCCGGTCGGACCGACCTTGATGTGCAGCGCGTCCTCCATGGCCGTCTTGTCCCGGTCGGCCAGGACGGCCACGGCCGCCCGCCGCTGGTTGGCGTTGGCGGCGACCAGCTCCGCCACCACTGTGAACACCTGCTCCGACCAGCCGAGCACCACCACGTGCCCGTCCTCCAGCACCGTCGAACGGCCCCTGCGCAGGGCCGTGACGCGCTCGCTGACCCCGGTGGTGATCAGACTCACCAGGGCCGAGACATAGAGCAGGGCGACCAGGGCGAGCACCACGGACAGCAGCACCTGCGACGGGGGACCGACCAGCCCGCCCAGCCGCAGGGTCTCTCCCGCCTGATGCCAGACCCGGGCCAGCTTCCCCGGCAGCGACGCGGGCGCGTCCCGCGCCGTCCACACCATCAGCGCGCTGACCGGGACGACCACGGCCAGGCAGGCCAGGGCCAGCCAGCCGATGAGCGCGGAGGCACCACGCGCCAACGTATTGTCGAACCAGTAACCCGCCCGCTCGCGCCACCGAACGCGCCGCCGCGCCATGACCGCCCCCTCGCTGCCCGGCCGTCGCCCCGGGCACGCGGGCGCCCGAGCACGTGGTTACAGCGTGACAGGGTCGGGCCATGGCGACGGACGTGCGCATGGTTTTTCACCCCTTCGGGGGCGTGACCTTCATCCGTTGCCGATCCGGCGGAACGCCGCCCGGCGCGGGTGCGCCACGGCACTCTTGCGCTCTCCCGCGGACGTGCAGTGCGCTACCCCCTATGAGAAGAGAGTGGAGCACGAGACGAACGAGGCCACGAACCACCGCCGTTCTGGCCGCCGCCCTGGCCGCGGCCACCCTCACGGCCGGGGCCGCCCACCCCGCGGCCCCGGCCGTGAGG
>NZ_JBPQTX010000546.1:0-2532 GCF_051386555.1 Streptomyces sp. URMC 126 | reverse complement strand
GGCCCGGGCCCGGGGGCGGGTGTGGTCAACGGGGGCGTCCTGCCGGGTAGTCGGTAGCGTCGGCGGTGAGTTCCATGAAGGCCGCCTCCAGTGAAGCGGTGCGGGTGGTCAGTTCGTCCAGCCGGATGCGGTGCTCGTGGGCGAGCGCGCCGACCCGGTCCGCGGGGAGGCCGGCGACGGCGAGGCGCCCGGCGCCGGCCGGGCCTTCGGGCTCCACCGCGGCGCCCGCCGCGGTCAGTACGGCGGCCAGCTCGGCGGCCTGTGGTGTCGCCACCACGACGGCGCGGCGGGTGCCACGGGCCGCGAAGTCCCGTAGCGGCTCGGCCGCGAGGAGCCGGCCGCGGCCGATGACGACCAGTTCGTCGGCGGTGTTCTCCATCTCCGACATCAAGTGGCTGGAGAGGAAGACCGTGCGCCCCTCGGCGGCCAGGCGCCGGAAGAGGCGGCGCACCCAGCACACGCCCTCCGGGTCCAGGCCGTTGACCGGCTCGTCGAAGAGGAGCACGGGCGGGTCGCCGAGCAGAGCGGCGGCGATGCCGAGCCGCTGCCGCATGCCGAGGGAGAACCCGCCGACGCGGCGGCCCGCCACTCCGTCCAGCCCCACCTCCCCCAGCACCTCGTCCACCCGGCGGCGCGGGATGCCGTTGCTCCGGGCCAGTGCGGAGAGATGGGCGGCGGCGCTGCGCCCGCCGTGGACGTGGCCGGCGTCGAGGAGGGCGCCGGCGTGCCGCAGCCCTCGCGGGTGGCGGCGGAAGGGGACGCCGTCGACGGTGGCCGTGCCGGCGGTGGGCGTGTCCAGGCCGAGGACCATCCGCAGGGTGGTGGACTTGCCGGCTCCGTTGGGGCCGAGGAACCCGGTGACCAGGCCGGGCCGGACGGTGAAGGACAACCGGTCGACGGCCGTCTTGTCGCCGTAGCGCTTGGTGAGTTCACTGACTTCGATCACGGGCCCCACACTGCCGGGCCGGCTGGTGCGCGGGCATCGGGCCGTGGGCGGCACGGTGCGCGGCGGGCTTCGCCCGGGGGCGTACGTCCCCGGGTTGATGCCGGGCGGGCGGCGGCCGGTTAGTCTCGCGGCGTGAATCCCGAAATGATCATTCCGGCGGCGGCCTTGTGCGCCGTCCGCCGTCGCGGCGGCGTTGCGTCCAGGGCTCTACCGGCGGCGTCATGGGCTCCGCGCCGATGACGCCGACGCCGATGTCGGCGCCAATGCCGACGCCAATGCCGACGCCGACGGCAGGGCCGGTGCCGAGAGCCGGGAGGGGCGGACGGGCCGGGAAGGCGGGGCCCGAGAAGGCCGAGGTCGGGAAAGCCAAGACCGGGAAAGCCAAGGCCGGGACCGCCGCCTGGGCGGGAGGCGTCTCCTACCTCCTCGTCGTGGGCCTGCTGATCGGGGGCGCGCCCTCGGCGTCGGGCACGGCGCACGGCGTCGGGGCGCTGCTGGCCGTGAGCCTGCTCGTCGACGTGGCGCGGCGGGCGCCGCTGCTCGCGTTGTATCTGGCTCTGTTCGGGTCCACGGTGGTGGTGGCGGGGACCCCGCGTGCCACCGGACCGGACCTGACGGTGGCCTTCCAGGGCCAGTTCCTGGGGTACATGGCGGTGGACGCCGTTCTCGCCCTCGTCGTCGCGACCCGGACCCGGCGGGCCTCGGTCGGTGGCGTGGGCGTGACGTCCGTGGTGCAGCTCCTGGTGATCGGCCTCTTCGCTCGCGGTGACAACCTGACGGTCAACGCGGTGATCGCCCTCCTGGCGTTGTGCGCGGCCTGCGCGGCCGGACTGCTCGGCCGGGAGCGCCGCGAGCACGCGGAGGAACTGCGCGAACGGCAAGCGGCGCTGCGTGCGCAGGAGGTGGCCGAGGCCGTGACCGCCGAACGCCTGCGGATCGCACGGGAACTGCACGACATGGTCGCGCACAGCGTCGGCGTCATCGCCATCCAGGCGGGGGTGGGCAGCAGGGTGATCGAGACGCAGCCGGCGGAGGCGCGCGAGGCGCTGCGCGCCATCGAGGCCACCAGCCGCGAGACGTTGTCGGGTCTGCGGCGCACGCTCGTGTCGCTGCGCCGGACGGCACGGGACGCGACCGCCGGCGAACGGTCCCCGCTCGCTCCGGCGCCGGGTGTCGCGGACCTCGAACGGCTGGTGGCGGCGACGGCGGACGCGGGCGTCCGCGTCGACCTGCGCCGGAGCGGGACGGAGCGCCCGCTGCCCGCCGACATCGACCTGTCCGTCTACCGGATCGTGCAGGAGGCGCTCACGAACGTGGTCCGCCATGCGGGGGCCGGGCGGTGCCGGGTGAGCGTGGGGTTCGGGGAGGAGGAGTTGTCGGTGGAGATCGTGGACGACGGGTGTGGGGGCGGGGGTCCGGTGACTCCGGCTCAGGGCTTCGGGCTCGTCGGCATGCGGGAGCGCGTCGCGCTGCTCGGCGGCCGCCTGAGTGCCGGGCCGCGTCCCGAGGGCGGCTTCCGGGTGGCGGCCCGGCTGCCGCTGCCCGCGTCCGGGGGTGTGGCGAGGGCCGGGGGCGCGATGGGAGTC
>NZ_JBPQTX010000545.1:0-2532 GCF_051386555.1 Streptomyces sp. URMC 126 | reverse complement strand
CACCGGGAACGGCCCCTCCCCAACCCCGCCGGCGTCCCGCCCGCGCACGGCGGACGGGACGGCGGCTCGTTCGCATTCTCGCCGCCCGCGCGGCGCGACGGCACCGCGGGCGGGCCGTCAGTGCCGCGGGTCGATCTCCCGCAGCAGCCCGGTGGTCACGTCGAAGACGAAACCGCGGACGTCGTCCTTGTGCGGCAGGAACGGGGAGGTGCGCACCCGCTGCATGGACTGCCGGACGTCCTGGTCCAGGTCGCGGAACGCCTCCACCGCCCACGGCGGACGCTGGCCGACCTCCTCCTCGATCTCGTGCCGGAAGTCCTCCGTCAGGTTCAGCAGGCCGCAGCCCGTGTGGTGGATGAGGACCACCGAACGGGTACCCAGGGCGCGCTGGCTGATGGTCAGGGACCGGATGATGTCGTCGGTGACGACTCCGCCGGCGTTGCGGATGGTGTGGCAGTCGCCGAGCTCCAGGCCGAGCGCGGCGTGCAGGTCCAGGCGGGCGTCCATACACGCGACGACCGCGACCTTGAGCACCGGCCGGGCGTCCATGCCCGGGTCGGTGAACTCGGCGGCGTAGCGCGCGTTGGCCGCCACGAGACGGTCCGTGACCGTGGAGTGGCCGGCGTCGGCGCCGGAGGTGCCGGAGGGCGGAGACGCGGATATCGACATGTGCACGAAGGTAGTCGGCTACCGGCCCGTCGGCCCCCCGAAGAGCCGGGCAAACGCCGTAAGGGCGGCCATCTGTGAGGCAAGCCACAGCGTCGGGAGGCGTGCGGCCGTCCGGGTGAGCCCGCCGCCGAGGCCCGTCCTCCGGCGCGCTGGCCGGTTGATTGACCGGGGAGACGAGTGGACTAAAGTGGCGCGAAGTGGGAGGCGAGCCGCTCCCCCGACGTACCGGAACCCAACGACCAGGCCGTCCCCGTCGTACCAGGAAACCCGCACGTGCGCGACGTGACCGTACCCCTCGGCCTCCTCCCGCTCCCCGGCCGTCCCGCGCCGCCCGCCGGCGCCGGGCCGGGCGGCGCATCCCCTTCGAGCGGGCGGGGACCCGGCGGTGCGTGCGCCCCGCGCCGTACCGCACTCCCAGAAGGGCGCATGAGCAGCAACGCGCGTCACGTCCCCGTCATGCTCCAGCGCTGCCTGGACATGCTCGCCCCCGCCCTCGCCGAGCCCGGTGCCGTCGTCGTCGACTGCACGCTGGGCGCCGGAGGGCACAGCGAGGCGCTGCTCACCGCCTTCCCCGAGGCCCGGCTCGTCGCCCTCGACCGCGACCCCACCGCCCTGGCCCTGGCCGGCGAGCGGCTGGCCCCCTTCGGCGACCGCGCCACCCTCGTCCAGGCCGTCTACCACGAGCTGCCCGAGGTGCTGGAGCGGCTGGGCATCCCCCGCGTCCAGGGCGTCCTGTTCGACCTCGGCGTGTCGTCCATGCAGCTCGACGAGGCCGACCGCGGCTTCGCCTACGCGCAGGACGCGCCGCTCGACATGCGGATGGACCAGACGAGGGGCATCAGCGCCGCCGAGGTCCTCAACACCTACCCGCCCGGCGAGCTCGTCCGCATCCTGCGGGCGTACGGCGAGGAGAAGCAGGCCCGGCGGATCGTCGAGGCCGTCGTCCGGGAGCGCGAGAAGGAGCCCTTCACCCGCAGCGCCCGGCTGGTCGAGCTGATCCGCGACGCGCTGCCGCAGGCCGCCAAGCGCACCGGCGGCAACCCCGCCAAGCGCACCTTCCAGGCGCTGCGCATCGAGGTCAACGGCGAACTGGCCAGCGTCGAGCGGGCCATCCCGGCCGCCGTCAAGGCGCTCGCGGTGGGCGGCCGGATCGCGGTGCTGTCCTACCAGTCGCTGGAGGACCGCATCGTCAAGCAGGTCTTCGCGGCCGGCGCGGCCACCACCGCGCCGCCCGGCCTGCCGGTCGTCCCCGAGCGGTACCAGCCGCGGCTGAAGCTCCTCACCCGCGGCGCCGAGCTGCCCACCGAGGAGGAGGTCGCCGAGAACCGGCGGGCCGCCCCCGCCCGGCTGCGCGGGGCCGAGCGCGTCCGCGAGGACGTGACGGACACGCCATGACGGCCGTCGCGCGCACCCCGGGCACCGCCGGCGGGAGCCGGCTCGGCCGGCTGCTGCCGGCCGGGACCGGCGGCGCGCGGCGCACCCCCTTCGTACTGCTGGTCGTGGTGCTGCTCGGCTCCGGCCTGATCGGCCTGCTGCTGCTCAACTCCTCCCTCAACCAGGGCTCGTTCGAGCTCAGCAGGCTCCAGCGCAGGACCACCGAGCTGACCGACCGGCAGCAGGCACTCCAGCAGGAGGTCGACCAGCTCGCCGCGCCCGACGCGCTGGAGCGCCGGGCCCGGGAGCTGGGCATGGTCCCCGGCGGCAGCCCCGCCTTCCTCAACCCCGACGGGACGGTCAGCGGCGTTCCCGCGCCCGCGCCCGAGGCCGGGGCGGCACCCGCCGACGGGGCGGACCCGGCCGCGTACCTGCCGCCGCCCGCGCCCGAGCCCGAGCCGTCCCCGGCGTCGGTGCCCTCCCCGGCGG
>NZ_JBPQTX010000544.1:0-2548 GCF_051386555.1 Streptomyces sp. URMC 126 | reverse complement strand
CCGTCCACCCGCCCGCCCCCGGAAGCCGCCCGCTCTCGCGGGTGACGCTCTTCGACGGCCGGGAGGTCTGGTACGTCACCGGCCACGCCGAGGTCAGGGCCCTGCTCACCGACCGCCGGCTCTCCGCCGACCGGCAGCTCCCCGACTTCCCGGTCACCATGCCGCGCCTGGCCGAACAGGGCGACCGGCCCATCCCCCTGCTGGGCGCCGACGACCCGCTGCACAACCGCCAGCGCCGGACGGTCATCCCGGGCTTCGGCCTCCAGCGGATCACGGCCCTGCGCCCCACCGTTCAGCGGGTCGTGGACGACCTCCTCGACCGCATGCTGGCCGCCGGCCCGGAGGCCGACCTCGTCACGGCGTACGCCCTCCCCGTCCCGTCCACCGT
Source organism: Streptomyces sp. URMC 126 (assembly GCF_051386555.1). Taxonomy (NCBI): domain Bacteria; kingdom Bacillati; phylum Actinomycetota; class Actinomycetes; order Kitasatosporales; family Streptomycetaceae; genus Streptomyces; species Streptomyces sp. URMC 126. The sequence continues at coordinate 2,160 of NZ_JBPQTX010000544.1, read as the reverse complement.
CATCTGCGCCCTGCTCGGTGTCCCCTACGACGACCACGAGTTCTTCGAGCACCACTCGCGGCGGCTGCTCGTCGCGGACACCGCGGCGGAGGCCGCCGAGTCCCGGGACGCGCTGCGGGCGTACCTGGGGGAGCTGCTCGACCGGAAGCGCCGGGCGCCGGGCGACGGTCTGCTCGACACCCTCCTGGCGGACCCGTCCGGCATCCTGGACGCCGAGGAGCTCGTCTCGACGGCGATGCTGCTGCTGATCGCGGGCCATGAGACCACCTCCAACATGATCTCCCTCGGCACCTACACCCTGCTGCGCCACCCGGACCAACTGGCCGCCCTGCGCGCCGATCCGGACCTGACGCGCGGCGCGGTCGAGGAACTGCTGCGCTACCTGTCGATCGCCGACTCGCTGGTGCGGGTGGCCGTGGCGGACGTCGAGGTGGCCGGGGAGACGATCAGGGCGGGCGAGGGCGTGCTGCTCGCCACCCCGGAGGCCAACCGCGATCCGGCCGCCTACGCCGACCCCGACACCCTCGACGTACGCCGCTCCGCCCGCCACCATGTGGCGTTCGGGTACGGGATCCACCAGTGTCTGGGCCAGAACCTGGCCCGCGCGGAGCTCGAAATCGCCTTCTCGTCCCTGTTCGCCCGTATCCCCACGCTACGGCTCGCCGTTGCCCCCGATGAGGTGTCCGTCAAGCCCGGCGGCACCGTGCAAGGACTGTTCGCCCTCCCGGTCACCTGGTGACCGCAGAACGGAGTACCCCATGCGCGTGAGCATCGATTCGGACCTGTGCATCGGCTCGGGTCAGTGCGCCCTCACCTCCCCCAGCGTCTTCGACACGGACGACGACGGTTTCGGCGTCGTCCGGCCGGGCCAGGAGGACGGCAGGGACCCGATGGTGAAGGAGGCGGTACGGGCCTGTCCGGTCCAGGCGATCACGCTCGACGCGGAGTGAGGCCCTCCGCCTCCGCGAACCGCCCCGGCCGGCGGGACGGGCTCGCCGCCCGCCGCCCGGGGCCCGTCCTCACACGCCCGGCGGGACGACCTCCCGCGGGCGGGCCGGCGGAGTGAAGAGCGCGCTCTTCTTCGCGGCCGGGTTCAGGTCCTTGTGGACGGCCCGCGCGATGCCCGCGATCGCCTTGGCGCCGCTCGCGTCGCTGTAGGTGCCGTAGGTCAGCACCGACATGGTGTACGTGCGGCCGCCGCCGGTGAAGGCGCCGATGCTGTGCACGTACCAGCGATTGTCGAAGGAGCGGTGCATCCAGCCGTTCTTCACATGGATCTTCGTGCCCTTGGGGGCGCCGGCCGGGGTGCCCCAGCGCTGCCAGGAGACGACCTGGTTCATCAGGCCGAGGGCGTAGGAGCGGTCCTTGTCCCGGATCAGCTTGTTCCGCTTGGTGAACAGTCCGAGCATCTTCTGCTCGTCACCGGCGGTTATCCGGCTGATGCCCCAGGTGGCCCCGGAGTTCGGGACGGTTCGCTTCATGCCGGCGGCCTTGACGAACGCCGTGACCTTGGAGCTGCCGAGCCGTGCCCAGAGCCGGTCGGTGGAATCGTTGTCGGACCAAGTGATCATGTCCTTGGCCTGGCGCTTCTCCCAGGCCGTCAACTGCCGCCCGTGCCTGCCCGCGTCCCACAGCAGGGTGCCGAGCACGGTCGCCTTGATCACGCTGGCGGAGTCGAACCCCGCGTCCGCGTTGTAGGAGCAGGTCGTCCTGGTCGCCGGGTCCTCCAGGGCGACGGCGGACCGGGCGGGCGCGCCGCGCAGTGCCGTGGTGATGTCCTTGGTGAGCTTGGCGGCGAGTCCGGCCTTGGCCGAGGTGCAGACGACCTTCGGTCCCGCGGCGGCCGCGGGGCCGGCGGTGGCGAGCGGAGCGGCGGCGGCGAGCGCCGCCACCGCGACCGACGCGGCGAGCGCGCGCCGGGGTGTGTGGTGCCGAGTCATGGGTCCCCCCTGTTCGGGGTGATGGCGGGGCCGTGACGAACGTCATCGCTCCGCCATCACCGTGAAACTCGCTTCCCATGACTCACGGGATAATCGAACGGTTGCGCGATCGGCTGTTACCGGTGCTACCCCTGTACGCGCCCCCGCGCGCCCGCGCCCCCCGCGCCGCGCAGCCCGCCGGAGGCGCCGCTCCGGCCCGGGATACCGCCGCCGGCCTCGC
>NZ_JBPQTX010000543.1:0-2560 GCF_051386555.1 Streptomyces sp. URMC 126 | reverse complement strand
CACCAGTGCCCCCGCCGTCCCCAAAACCCCCGAGTCCCCCCTGATAGGCAGCCTGCGCGCAGCCGTCGCCGCGGCCCCCGGCGACGTGCCCCTGCGGCTGCATCTCGCCGGGCTGCTGCTCGACGCCGGGCACGGTGACGCGGCCGTGGCGGAGGCGGCTGTGGCGCTCAGCCACGCGCCAGGCGATCCGCAGGCGCGGGCCCTGATGGCGCGGGCCATGGGAGGGCCCGAGCCTTCGGTGCCCGCCGGGCGGCCGGCGGCCCCCGCCGAGCAGGGCGGCGGATTCGACTGGGCGTCCGTCGAGCAGGAGGTCGGGGAGGTCATCCCGCCCCGGTTCGCCGCGAGCCCCGAGGCGGAAGAGGCGCGGCCCGCCGCGGGCGGCGGCGGGACCGCCGGAGGCGTGAGCGCGTACGACGTGGACGCGCCCGACGCGCCCGGCTCGGTGCGGCTCGCGGACGTCGGCGGGATGCGGGAGGTCAAGGACCGGCTGGAGGCCGCCTTCCTCGCGCCCATGCGCAACCCGGAACTGCGCAGGCTGTACGGCAAGAGCCTGCGCGGCGGGCTGCTCCTGTACGGGCCGCCCGGTTGCGGCAAGACGTTCATCGCCCGGGCCGTCGCCGGGGAGCTCGGCGCGAACTTCCTCTCCGTCTCGGTCAGTGACGTACTCGACATGTGGGTCGGCAACTCCGAACGCAACATGCACGAGGTATTCGAGACCGCACGCAGGCAGGCGCCGTGCGTCGTCTTCCTCGACGAGCTGGACGCGCTCGGCGCCAAGCGCAGCCGCACCCAGCACAACGGCATGCGCAACACCGTCAACCAGCTCCTCATCGAGCTGGACGGCGTCGGCGACGTCAACGACGGGGTGTTCGTGCTCGCCGCGACCAACGTTCCCTGGGACGTCGACATCGCACTGCGCCGCCCCGGCCGCCTCGACCGCACCCTGCTCGTACTGCCGCCCGACGGCCCGGCCCGCGACGCGATCCTCCGCTACCACCTGCGCGAACGTCCCATCGAATCGGTCGACTTGGGCAAGCTCGTCAAGGTCACCGACGGCTTCTCCGGCGCCGACCTCGCGCACGTCTGCGAGAGCGCGGCCGAGTCGGCGCTCCTCGACTCCGCCCGTACCGGCACCGTACGCATGATCAACACAGCGGACCTGCTGGGCGCCGCGAAAGCGATCCGGCCGTCCACCGAACCGTGGTTCGCCGCCGCCCGCAACGTGGCGATGTTCGCCAACGAAGGCGGTGTGTACGACGAGTTGCTCGCCTACCTGAAGAAGGCCCGCAAGCTGTGACCACACCGCACCCGCTCGTCGACCAGGCGGCCGCCCTGCTGGACCTCGGCCGCCTCGACGAGGCCCGCACGCTGCTGGCCCGACGGCTCGCCGAGGACCCGGCCGACGTATACGGCTGGGTCTACCTCGCCCAATGCCACAAGATGCCCGAGGAGTACGAGGAGGCGCTCGCCGCCACCGGCGAAGCACTGGCCCTCGCGCCGGAGCAGTACGACGCCCACTTCATCCGCGCCCACGCCCTGCGGCGGCTCGGCCGGCCGGACGAGGCGCTCGCCGAGGCCCACGAGACGATCCGCATAGACCCGCGGGGCTGGCAGGGGTTCGCGGCCCTCTCGGAGGCCCTGGGCGCATGGCAGCCGCGCCGGCCCGAGGCGTTCGACGCTGCGGTGACCGCCGTCGAGCTCGACCCGGATTCCATCGGCGCGCGGTACGCGCTGTGGAAGGCCGCACTGCTGAACGGCCGCGCGGATGTGACGCGGCAGGCCGTGGACGAGATCCTGCGCATCGACCCGCACAACGCCTGGGCGCTCGCGGAGCGGGCCGACTACGCCGCCGCGGAAGCCGCCGCGCCGCCGCTGACCGGCGCGGGCGCCAAGCTGCGCGCCGCCGCCGACGCGTACGTCACCGCGCTCGCCGCCGACCCCCAGGCCGACGAGCTGCGCCGGGACCTGGACGGGACACTGTTCCGGATACTGCGCGGCACCCGCTGGCTCGCGCTGCTCTGCCTGGTGATCGCGCTCCAAGCCGGACGGATCTTCCCGACCGGCGACGACCCCACGTCCCTGCCGAGCCCGCTCGGCAGCCGCCTCTACGCGCTCGTCCTGATGGCCGCCGTCTGGGGCTTCGGCGCCTGGCGCCGCTACCGCCGCATGCGGGTCGGAGTGCGGTTGAGCATGTGGTCGCTGATCCGGCGGTACGGCTGGGCGCGGCTGGTCATCGGGCAGGCGGTGTGGTGCACGCTCGTGGCCGTGGTCACAGTGACCGTGCCATGGTCCGAACGGCTCGTCCCGCAGGTGTTGTTCTGGGTGTCGCTGGTGCCGACCCTGCTCACCATGTGGATTGAACGTGCGCTGCTCCGCACCTGAGCGCGCGACCGGACCGGACACCGCCCGAGGCCAGGCCGTACACGCCGGCCGCCGCCACCCCGGCCAAGACGACAAGAGCCCGCGCGGCGGCGAAGCGACCGCCCATCCACCTGCCCGACCGCCTTGCACGGTCCACCACCCGGGCGCGGGGGCGCCGGTACGACGCCGCCCGCCCGGG
>NZ_JBPQTX010000542.1:0-2591 GCF_051386555.1 Streptomyces sp. URMC 126 | reverse complement strand
GGGGTGCGGGGTGGGCGGTCGGAGTGCTCGGAACATCGGGCCGGGTGTCAGTGCTGATACAGGCGGACCCGGTGGGTCAGGTGAGCCGGGGAGCCGGTGAGCTGGGAATCCGGTGAGCCGGGGAGCCGGGTGAGTCGTGTGGAGGAGATCGGGTGGACATCCTGACGGAGGCGCTGGCCTCGATGCGGACCGGGAGCCCGGCCTCCGTACGGACCGACGGGCGGGCGCCCTGGGGGCTGCGGCTGCCGCCCGTCGCGGGGGCCGGATTCCACGTGGTGCTGCACGGCGGCTGCTGGGTGCTGCCGCTGGAGGACGCGGTGTCGCACCGGGAGCCGATCCGGCTGGAAGAAGGCGATGTGATCTTCGTCCGGGACGGGCGCGGGCACATCCTCGCCGATCACCCGAGCACTCCGGCACAGCCCGAGGACACCGCGGAGTTCTGTCCGGGCACCCCCATCGGGACGGTCTCGGTCGGCGGCGACGGCGCCCGGACCAGCCTGCTGTGCGGCAACTACCACCTGGACCAGGGCCGCCCCCACCCCCTCGTCGGCCGGCTGCCCGCGCTGATCCACCTCTCGACGCGGGACGGCCGGCACCCTGAACTCAGTGCCGCCGTGCGGCTGCTGGGCGCCGAGGTGGAGAACCCGCGGCCCGGCTCGGCCGGCATCGTGCCCTCGCTGATCGACTCTCTGCTTCTGTACATCCTGCGTGCCTGGCTGGCTGAGCGCCCGGCCGGGGACGGCGCGGGATGGGCCGCCGCGTTGGCCGACCCCGTGGTGGCACCGGCGCTCGCGGCGATTCACGAGGAGCCGTCGGCGCAGTGGACGGTCGAGTCGCTGGCCGGGCGCTCCGGGCTGTCCCGTGCGGCGTTCGCCCGCCGCTTCACGGCGCTCGTCGGGGAACCGCCCGTCGCGTACCTGACCCGCTGGCGCATGACGACGGCGGCGCGGCTGCTACGTGAGTCGGACGCCCCGCTGGCGACCGTGGCGGCACGGGCCGGGTACGGGTCCGAGTTCGCGTTCGCCAAGGCGTTCAAGCGGGAGTACGGGCAGGCTCCCGGTGGTTACCGGCGCACGGCACGGATGGACCGGGCGGCGGCGTGAGCGATCCCGTAAGGGTCGCGGGCGACGGTGCCCGCCCCTGAAGACGTCCCCCTAATGGGTCAGCGCAGCGCGCCGTCGGGCGTTTCCGGTGGCCATGGTGGGCGTGCGTGCCGCCATCCGGCGGACGAACGTCCGGGAGGAACCATGCGCAGAGCGATCCTGGCGGCGGCGCTGACCGCCGTAAGCGTCTTGGGCGTCACCACCGCCCAGGCCGAGCCCGCGGCCCCGGCCGACATCGACGTCTTCACCTGCCTCGACGGAGGCGGCAGACCGGACTACAGCGACGCCGACAAGGGCGAGCTGACGGTCGACATCAAGGCCACGTGCAAGGGCGGTACGCACAACGGCGAGACGGTGTCCTGACCGCGGAGCGAGACGGTGTCCTGACCACGGAGGAGGTGTCCTGACCTCGGAGGAACGGGGAAGGGACGGGAGGGACCGGGAGGCCGGGGTGGGGGCCAGGGGCCGGCCTCGGCGTCAGCCGTGGCCGCCGCCCGCCATCCGTTCCAGGCGGTTGATCCGTTCGGTCATCGGCGGGTGGGTCGAGAAGAGCTTGGACAGGCCCTCGCCGGGCCGGAACGGGTTCGCGATCATCATGTGGCTCGCCGTCTCCAGGCGCGGTTCCGGCGGGAGCGGCAGCTGTCGGGTACCCGTCTCCAGCTTGCGGAGGGCCGACGCCAGGGCCAGCGGGTCGCCGGTGAGCCGGGCGCCGGACGCGTCGGCCTCGTACTCCCGCGAGCGGCTGACGGCGAGCTGGATCAGGGACGCCGCGATGGGCCCCAGCAGCATGATCATGATCATTCCGACGATGCCCGGGCCCTCGTCGTCGTCCGACCTGCCGATCGGGACCAGCCAGGCGAAGTTCACCAGGAACATCACCACCGAGGCGAGCGCGCCCGCCACGGACGAGATGAGGATGTCGCGGTTGTAGACGTGGCTGAGCTCGTGGCCGATCACTCCGCGCAGCTCGCGCTCGTCGAGGAGGCGCAGGATGCCGTCGGTGCAGCAGACCGCGGCGTTGCGCGGGTTGCGGCCGGTGGCGAAGGCGTTGGGGGCCTCGGTGGGCGAGATGTACAGCCGGGGCATGGGCTGGCGCGCGGCGGTCGAGAGCTCGCGCACCATGCGGTAGAGGTGCGGCGCCTCGAACTCGCTGACCGGGCGGGCGCGCATCGCCCGCAGGGCGAGCTTGTCGCTGTTCCAGTACGCGTAGGCGTTGGTGCCCAGCGCCACCAGGACGGCGACGATCAGCCCCGTCCGGCCGAAGACGCTGCCGATGACGATGATGAGCGCGGACAGCCCGCCGAGAAGTACGGCGGTCCTGAGCCCGTTGTGCCGGCGGTGCACGGTACGCCCTCCAGGTGGTGCGGCAGGGGAACCCTTGAACCAGTGGAACCTTTCGTACTGGTCAACGCGAGGCGAAGGCCGCTAGTTCCCTTGTGCACGGGCGGGCGGCGCCACGCCGCCCGGGTGAGGCGGGGGGGCTGTCTC
>NZ_JBPQTX010000541.1:0-2611 GCF_051386555.1 Streptomyces sp. URMC 126 | reverse complement strand
ACCGGACGGGGGCACGGGGGCACGGGGGCCGAGGAGCCATGGACATGGGCACACCGGAGAACACCGACGACCGCCGCCCCGCAGCACGCGGCGGTGTGCGGCTGCGGAAGGAGCGGGTGAGCACGGCGGGGAGCGGGGAGGGGGCGCGCGGCGCGCGGGTGGACGTACGGGCCGAGCCCGGGCCCGCGCCTTCGCGGACCGGTTCCGCGCCCCCGCCCGGTGACGCGCCCCCGGCGGGCGACGACGACACCGACGGACAGGCCGTGCCGTCCCCCAAGGGCGGGGAAGGGGAAGCCGAGGGGGCGGCTCACCGCTCCCCGCGCGCCCCCGGCGCGTCCGCCGCCACCGCCGCGCCGAGGGACCCCGAACGGACGGTGACGCTGTCCGGCACGCCGTGGCGCCGCGGGCGGACGGACGCGGCGCGGCCGGACGGCCCGGCGGAGCAGCGGGCTCCCGCCGCCGAGGAGCGGTCCCGGCCCGCCCGGCCGGCCGGGCGGTGGAGGGGGTGGCGGCCGCCGGAAGCGGGCGGGTGGCTGCTGCTCGTGGCGGCGCTCGCGCTGTACTGGGTGCCGCTGCGGGCGCTCGGCGAGGTGAACCTCGACGGGATGGGCGGGCTCGGACTGGTGTCCGTCCTGCCGGTCGCCACGCTGGTGGGGGCGGCGCTGCTGGTCGTCGCCTTCGCCGCCGCGCTGGTACCCGCCCGCCCCCGCACCCTGCTGCTCGCCGCCGTGCTCGTGGCGACGGTGGTCTCCCTGCACGCCGTCCCGGCGGTCCTGGAGGACCGCCCCCGCTTCGCGACGGCCTGGCAGCACCTGGGTTTCCTGGACTACGTCGACCGGACGGGCACCGCCGCGCCCGACCTGGACGCGCGCTGGAGCTGGCCGGGCTTCTTCGCGCTGGCCGCGTTCGCCGCGCGGGCGTGCGGCGTCGGCGACCTCACCGAGGTGCTGCGCTGGTGGCCCCTCGCCGTCCAACTGCTCACCCTCGCCCCGCTGGCCCTGCTCCTGCGGGCCGTGCGGGCGCACTGGCGGGCCAAGTGGACGGCGCTGTGGCTGTTCGCCCTCTGCGGCTGGGTCGGACAGGACTACTTCTCCCCCCAGTCCCTCAACTACCTCCTCTACCTCCTCTTCGTGGCCGTGCTGCTGGTCTGGTTCCGCTGGCCCGGCGAGCTCCCGGGCAAACGGCTGCCGGGCGAGCGCCGGGTGGAGGAGACGGACCGCCGGACGCGGACGTTGCTGCTGGGCGTGGTGATCGCCCTGTTCGCGGCGTCGGTGGTGAGCCACCAGCTCACCCCGTTCGTGATGCTGGGGGTTCTGACCGCCCTGGTGCTGGTCCGGCGCTGCACGCTGCGCGGCCTGCCCCTGCTGTGCGGGGTGATGCTGGCGGTATGGGTGGGGTTCCTGGCGGAACCGTACTGGTCCGGTCACTTCGACGAACTGTTCGGCGGGCTCGGCTCGTTGGGCGGCAATGTCTCGTCCTCCGTCTCGGGCCGGATCGAGGGCGGCAACCCGGTCCACAAACTGGTGCTCTACACCCGGGTGGCGCTCGCCGGGGGCGTCTTCGCGCTCGCCGCCGTCGGATGGTGGCGCAGGCGCCGGGCGGGGGTGGGCGACACGGCCCTGCTCGTCCTGGCGTGCGTTCCGTTCCTGGCCTTCGGCATGCAGTCGTACGGCGGCGAAGTGGCCCTGCGGGTCTTCCTGTTCGCGGTGCCGGGGGCGTGCGTCCTGGGGGCGCTCGCCTTCTTTCCGGCGGCGGGCCGGAAGCCCCGCCCCCTCGCCGCGCCCCTGTGCGCCCTGACGGCGGGGCTCGTTCTGCTGTTCGGCTTCCTGGTGGCCCGCTGGGGCAACGAGGACTTCGAACGCGTCCGCCCGGGCGAGGTCGCGGCCATGGACTACGTGTACGCGCACGACCGGCCGACCGTACGCCTGCTGTGGATGAGCAGCGACACGGTGAACAACGTCACCCCCGCCATGCCCTGGGGCACCCGGGACATGGAGCGCGTCCTGTACGAGCCCACGCTCGCGCCGCGCTCCCCGTCCGGCGCACCGGAGCTGGTCACGGCCCTGCGCGCGGCGGGCCCGAACGCGTATCTGGTCCTCAACCGCGGCCAGTCCACGTACCTGGAGCTCAGCGCCGGCTACGGCGCGGACTGGGACCGCCGGATGCGGCAGGCCCTGGACCGCCGCCCGGAGCTGCGCCGCGTCCTGGTGAACGACGACGCGGCCCTCTACGAACTCCGCGACAAACCGGCCGGCGCCCCACCCGAGCCCCGGCCCGGCCCGGTCGGCCCACACGTCACCTGGACCCCGGTCTCCCTGGTCGGCGGACTCGCGGCGCTCGCGCTGCTGGTCCTGCTGACGGCCCGGGAGCTGTGCCGGGTGGGCATGCGGCCGGGGGTGCGGCAGGTGCGGTGGATGCAGATGTCGTTCTGGTTCGCGGTGCCGTTGCTGGTGGTGGTCGGTGCCGTGCTCGTGCAGCGGCTGGCGACGATGTCGTAGGCCCCGGCCCCGCCCCTGCACCATTTCTCGCGGGGCCGCGCCCCCGCGCGCCCAGGACGGGCCGGGGGCTCACCCCCTCACCCCAGCCACCGCACCTCGTACCCCTTCAACTC
>NZ_JBPQTX010000540.1:0-2617 GCF_051386555.1 Streptomyces sp. URMC 126 | reverse complement strand
CCTCCAGCGCCCCCTCCAGCGGCCCCTCCCCCCGTACGGTCCTGCGCGAGTGCGCGGCCGAGATGCTGCCGCTGGACGACGAGACGCGCACCGGCCTCCTCGTCGGCATCGCCTACTTCGTCCGCGCCATCAACGACGAGCGCATCCGGCGCCACGCCCAGGAAGGACAGCCCAAGCTGCGCGCCTTCTTCGCCGAGCAGTTCCGGGAGGCGGCCGAGCGGGGGGATACGGTGCCGGGGCTCGATCCGGAGCTGGAGGCGATGCTGCTCATCGCGCTGACGGACGGGCTGACGAGTTCGGCGTTGATGGAGGTCATCACGCCGGAGGAGGCGATGGGGTACGTGGACCGGCACTTGGACCGGTTGTTCGTACGCTGATCTCGTGGCGCTCGGGGGTGTGGTGTTCGCCCCGATCCCGCCCCTTCACCGTTTCTTGTGGGGGCGCGCCCCCACTCCCCCGCCCCCGCCGGCGGTCGAAACCGAACCGGGTGGGACGACTGGACATCCGGGCGCACCCACCAGGCATGATCGACAACGCCCGGCAGCTCGCCGGGCCTTGACCCGACCACCGCGGGAGCGACGAAGTGCACCACCTCACATACGCCGACATCGAGGCCGCCGCCGATCGGATCGCCGGACACGTCCGCCCTGTCGCCCTTGCTCCGGCGGGTCCCTCCGCGAGTGGCGAGGGAGCTCACGAGGTCTGGCTGGCGCTGGAGTTCATGCAGCACACGGGGTCGTTCAAGGCCCGCGGCGCCCGCAACTTCCTCCAGGCCCACCGCGACGCCGGAACCCTCCCCGACACCGGGGTCACCATCGCCTCCGGCGGCAACGCGGGGCTGGCCTGCGCCTGGTCGGCCCGCGAACAGGGCGTGCCCGCCACGGTCTTCCTCCCCGCCACCGCACCCGCGGTGAAGGTCGCCAGGCTCCGGGGTTACGGCGCCGACGTGCGGCTGGTCGGCGACGAGTACGCCGAGGCCCTCGCCGCCTGCGAGGCGTTCGCCGCCGAAACGGGTGCGCTGGCCTCCCACGCCTACGACCATCCGCTGATCGCCGCCGGAGCCGGCACGCTGCTGGAGGAAATCCGCCTGCGCCTTCCCGACCTGGACACGGTGATCGTCGCGGTGGGCGGCGGCGGCCTGTTCGCCGGCGTCGCCACGGCGGCCCGGCGGCACGGCATCCGGACCGTCGCCGTGGAACCGGAACACTCCCGCGCCCTCAACGCCGCCCTGGCGGCCGGCCACCCGGTAGACGTCCCCGTCGACTCGGTCGCCTCCGATTCCCTGGGGGCACGCCGCGCCTCCGCCATGGCCCTGTCGACGGCCCAAGGGGAGGGCGTGCGTTCGGTACTGGTACGGGACGAGGAGATCGTGCGCGCGCGGCAGTCGCTGTGGGAGGAACGCCGCATCGCCGTGGAACACGGCGCGGCTACGGCTCTGGCGGCGCTTACGGGCGGGGGCGCGGCGGGAACGGGAGCGGGGGCGATAGCGGGAGCGGGAGCGGACTACGGCTACCGACCGCGAGAGGGCGAGAAGGTGTGCGTAGTACTGTGCGGCGCCAACACCGATCCGGCCACGCTTGCGCGGCACGGGAGTTGAGCCCGGGGAGTGATCAGTCGGGTGGACGGTTTCGGGGGCGACGCGGCGACTAGAGTCGCGTCGTGTGCTTGGGGGAGTCGCGGGCGACGGGGGTGGCCGGAGCGGCTGCCGCCGGGAGGGAGAGAGGAGCATGCGCGGGTGCGTGCGGTTTGCCCGTTCTCGCGAAAGTAAGCAAAAAACCCGCCCCTTACGAGGAAAACCGCAGGTCGCGCCCTGTGCTCCCCGCGCACGCGGGGGTGGTCCCGCCCCGGTATCTGCTAGGGGTTGGCGCGCCCCGTGCTCCCCGCGCACGCAGGGGTGGTCCTCCGCTCCGCCGGCGCATGGCCCGTGCCCCTGCGTGCTCCCCGCGCACGCGGGGGTGGTCCCTTGCGGTCGAAGGTGGAGCCGATGCCCCGTTCGTGGTCCCCGCGCACGCGGGGGTGGTCCCGTGAAATGCCACGTGTAGAACTGCCGGCCTGCGTGGTCCCCGCGCCGCGCGGGGATGGTCCCACCGCCCTCCTCGTCTCCGAAGGAGCGGCGCGGTGCTCCCCGCGCACGCCGGGATGGTCCCGTCGCGAGGACCCTGTCGTAGGGGGCGCCGTCGTGGTCCCCGCGCACGCGGGGAAGTGGTCGGCAAGTTCGCTTACTGCCCATAGCCCCCGCGCACAGGGATGGTCCCCCACGAGGCCCGTAGCTCCCCTGTCGCCGCAGCTACGATCCCCGCCCGCCAAAACAACTCACCTACACACGGATCGGCCCCACCTCCACCTCGCAACCAACCACCCCTCACCCCACCCTCCGAGTCGCCCGGTTTCTCCCGCCCGGTCCTGGGGAGAGTGCCGTCGCCAGTTCGTCCAGTGCGTCCGTCAGGAGTTCCGCGCCCCGCACCGTCACCCCCGTGTCGCCTTCCTTCGCCGACCAGGCCGCGGCGGCGAGGTGGAGTGGGGTCCAGTCGAGGGGGCGGCGTTCGCGGACGGCGGTGACCGCGGTCGGGAGCAAGTCGCGGAGGGTGGCGGCGAAGTGGGCGGCGCCGGGGGAGGG
>NZ_JBPQTX010000539.1:0-2655 GCF_051386555.1 Streptomyces sp. URMC 126 | reverse complement strand
CCCGCCAACGGCACCCCCGACCCGCCCCTCCGCACCGCCACGATCTCCGCCGCGATCGACAGCGCCGTCTCCTCCGGTGTCCGCCCGCCCAGGTCCAGCCCGATCGGTGACCGGAGCCGGGACAGCTCCCGTTCCCCCAGCCCCGCCTCCCGGAGGCGGGCGAGGCGTGCGTGATGCGTGCGGTGGGAGCCCATGGCACCCACGTAGGCGACGGGGAGGCGGAGAGCCCGGGCGAGGAGAGGGATGTCGAACTTCTCGTCGTGCGTGAGGACGCAGAGAGCCGCGCGTCCGTCCAGGCTCTGGCCGTCGAGGTAGCGGTGCGGCCAGTCGACGACGATCTCGTCCGCCTCCGGGAAGCGGGCGCGGGTGGCGAAGACCGGGCGCGCGTCGCACACCGTGACGTGGTGGCCCAGGAACTTGCCGACCCGTACCAGCGCCGCCGCGAAGTCGATCGCACCGAAGACGATCAGCCGGGGCGGCGGAACGCTGCATTCGACCAGTACCTCGCACGGTGTGCCGCAGTACGCGCCCTCGGCGCCCAGCGTCAGGACGCCCGTCCGGCCGGCGGCCAGGAAGGCGGCGGCCTCGTCCGCCACCCGGCGGTCACCGACCGGCGAGGCATCGAGCCCGCCCGAGAAACCGCCGTCCGGCCGGACGGCGAGAGCACCCGGCGTCCCGTCCACCGCGCGGACGAGCGCCACCGCCTCCCCCCGCGCCGCCGAAGCGAGCGCCGACGCGTACACGTCCCGCTCCGCGTCCCCGGCCCGCACCGGCGTGACCAGGACCTCGATCACACCTCCGCACGTCAGGCCCACCGCGAACGCGTCCTCGTCCGAGTAGCCGAAGCGCTCCCGCCGTCCCCGCCCGTCCGTCAGCGCCTCGCGGCACAGTTCGTAGACGGCGCCCTCGACGCAGCCGCCGGAGACCGAGCCGATCGCCGTACCGTCCGCGTCCACCGCCAGCGCGGCGCCCGGCTGTCTCGGGGCGCTGCCGTGGACGGAGGCGACGGTCGCGACGGCGAAGTCCCGGCCCTCCGTACACCAGCGGTGCAGTTCCGCCGCGATGTCCAGCATGATCGACCCCCTGGCCCTTGTGCCTATCCCATACTTGCCGTGTCGCGCCTACTTGACGCCCAGCCAGTTCTCGATGGGGTGCAAGGCGAAGTACACGGCGAAGACGACCGTCAGCACCCACATGAAGGCCCCCGGCTCCCGCCACTTGCCCTCGGCCGTCCTGATCGCGGTGTAGGCGATGACGCCCGCGCCGACCCCCGCCGTGATGGAGTACGTGAACGGCATGAGGACGACCGTGAGGAACGCGGGTACGGCCACCGCCCGGTCGTTCCAGTCGATGTGCCGCGCGTGGCTCATCATCATCGCGCCGATGACGACCAGGGCCGCCGCCGCCACCTCCCCCGGGACCATCCGCGTGAGCGGGGTGAAGAAGAGGCAGGCGGTGAAGAAGAGGCCGGTGACGACGGACGACAGGCCCGTACGGGCGCCCTCGCCCACCCCCGTCGCCGACTCGATGAAGACCGTCTGGCCCGACGCGCCCGTGACCCCGCCGATCGCACCGCCCGCGCCGTCGACGAGCAGCGCGCGGCTGAGGCCGGGCATCCGGCCGCGCTCGTCGGCGAGTCCGGCTTCCGTGCCGACGCCGATGATGGTGGCCATCGCGTCGAAGAAGCCGGCCAGGACGAGCGTGAAGACGATCATTCCGACGCTCAGCGCGCCCAGCGATCCCCAGCCGCCGAAGGAGACGTCGCCCAGGAGGGAGAAGTCCGGCAGGGAGACGGCGCCGCCGTGCAGTTCGGGGGCGCCGGACTGCCAGGCGCCGGGGGCCGGGTCCGCGACGGCGTTCACGATGACGGCCAGTACCGTGCCGGTCACGATGCCGATGAGGATGGCCCCCGGCACGTTCCGCGCCTGGAGCATGAAGACGATCAGGAGCGTCACGCAGAAGATCAGGACGGGCCAGCCGGCGAGTTCGCCCGCCGGCCCGAGGGTGACCGGGCTCCCGCCCTTGGCCGCGTGCACGAAGCCCGCCTTCACCAGCCCGATGAGGGCGATGAACATGCCGATGCCGATGGTGATGGCGTGTTTGAGCGCCAAGGGGATGGCGTTCATGACGAGTTCGCGCAGCCCGGTCAGGACCAGCAGGACGATCACGCCCCCGTACATCACGCACATGCCCATCGCCTGCGGCCAGGTCATGTGCGGCGCCACCTGGGTGGAGAGCACACCGGAGACGCCCAGACCGGCGGCGAGCGCGAGCGGGACCTTGCCCACGACGCCCATGAGCAGCGTGCAGACGGCCGCGGCCAGCGCGGTCGCCGTGATGAGGGCGCTGTGGCCGAGGGTGTTCCCCGCCGCGTCCTTGCCGGACAGGATCAGCGGGTTGAGCAGCACGATGTACGACATCGCCATGAACGTCGTGATGCCGCCGCGCACCTCGCGAGCGGCGGTGGAACCGCGCGCCGAGATCTGGAAGTACCGGTCGAGCCGGGCGAGCCGGGACCTGTCGGTCGGGGGACACGAGCCCGCGCTCGCGCCCGCGGCCGTGGCCGCCGGCTCCACGGATGGCGTCTGGGTCATGGTGGGTCCTGCTCCTCGCGTGCCGGTGGGGGATGGGAGAGAGAGGGAGAGGAAGGGGGGC
>NZ_JBPQTX010000538.1:0-2665 GCF_051386555.1 Streptomyces sp. URMC 126 | reverse complement strand
TGTGTATAAGAGACAGCCCGCGGCCTACCGCCCGGCAGCGGCCGGCGCCTCCGTCAGGGTCTCCGCCGGGGCCTCGGCCGGAGCGTCCGGCGCCGCAGGGCGCCCCCGCAGCAGCCGCACCGACAGCACCGCCCCCAGCAGCAGCACCACAGCCGCCCCCACCGCCGCGACGTGCATCCCGTGCACAAACCCCTCCCGAGCCACCGAGAGCACCGCCTCACCGGACCGTCCCGGCAGTCGCCCCGCGACCGCCGCCGCCCCGGGCAATGTCTCGCGGACGATGCCGAGTTCACCGTGCGGAAGAGTGTGGGACAGGGAGTCCGAGACGTCCCGCCGGTAGACGGCCATGCCGATGGTGCCGAACACGGCCATGCCCAGGGCACCGCCGATCTCCTGGCCGGTCTCCAGGAGGGCGGAGGCCGAGCCGGCCTTCTCCGGGGGTGTGGCGCCGAGGGCCAGGTCGGAGACGAGGGCCGCCACGGTGACGATGCCGCAGGCGATGACCGCGCAGGAAATCAGGGTGAGGGTCAGGGAGGTGGTGTCGGTGCCGAGGAGGAGGGCGAAGCCGGCCGCGGTGATGACGAAGCCGGTGGCGATCACGTAGGCCCGGTCCACGCGCTGGGCGGCGACGGTGGCCAGCGGACCGGCCGCGCCGACGGCGAGGGAGGGGAGCGTGCCCCAGAGCGCCGCCTCCAGCGGGCCCTTGCCCAGGACCGACTGGAGGTACTGGGTGGTGAAGTAGGAGGAGCCCATCATCGCGAACATCGCGAGGGAGTTGAGGCCGATGCCCGCCCCGAAGGCGCGGTCGCGGAACAGCTCGCGGCTGACCATCGCCGGCCGCCCGCCGCGCTGCCGCCGGACGAAGACCACGCCGAGCGCCAGGCCGGCGAGCAGGCAGAGCAGGCGGGGGACGTCGACGCCGTGGGCCGCCATCTCCTTGACGCCGTAGACCGTCGGCAGCACGGCGCCCATCGACAGGACCACGCTCGGCAGGTCGAAGCGTCCTGGGCGCGGATCCTTGAACTCCGGGACCAGGAGCGGCGCGAAGACCAGCAGCAGCACCATCGCGGGCACGTTCAGCAGGAAGACCGAACCCCACCAGAAGTGCTTGAGCATCACCCCGCCGAGCACCGAACCGAGCGCGATGCCGCCGGCCATGGCCGCGGACCAGATGCCGACCGCCTTGGCGCGCTGCGCGTCGTCGCGGAACATGTTGCGGACCAGGCCCATCGTGCTCGGCATCAGCGTGGCACCGCCGATCCCCAGCACGAACCGCGCCGCGATCAGCATCTCCGCGCTCTGCGCGTAGGCCGCGGCCACGGAGGCCGCGCCGAAGGCGGCGGCGCCCAGCAGCAGGAGCTTGCGACGGCCTATCCGGTCGCCCAGCGAACCCATCGTCATCAGCAGCCCGGCCAGGGCGAACGCGTAACTGTCGAAGATCCAGAGCTGTTGGGTGCTGCTCGCGCCGAGGTCCCGGGTGATGGCCGGGACGGCGAAGAAGAGGACCGAGGTGTCCATCGAGACCAGGAGGAGGGGCAGCAGGAGGACGGCCATGGCGGTCCATTCCCTGCGCCCGGCACGCGGGGCGGGGTTCGTCATGGGCAGGACTATACGAGCGTATTAAACGACTGTCTATGACGAGCGTGTAGAACGTGCGTGTAGGACGGTTGTCCATGACGCGCGTATGGGCGGCGGTTAGGCTTCCGGTATGGGACATCGCGAAGATCTGCTGGAGGGCGCCAAGCGCTGCCTGCTCGACAAGGGCTGGGTACGGACGACGGCGCGCGACATCGTCGCCGCCTCCGGCGCCAACCTCGCCTCGATCGGCTACCACTACGGCTCGAAGGACGCGCTGATGATGGCCGCGTTCATCCAGCTGACGGAGGAGTGGGGGGAACGGGTGGGCCGGGCGCTGACCGCCGGCCTGGCCCCCGACGTCTCGCACGACGAACGGATGGCGGCCTGCTGGGACTCGCTGCTCGACGGATTCGCGCACGACCGCGCCTTCTGGGCCGCCCAGTTCGAGATGATCGGCCAGCTCCCCAACCGGCCCGAGCTGCGGGAGCGGTTCGCCGCCGTGCTGCCGAGCGGCCGCGAGGGCATCGTGGCGGTCTTCGAGGGGGTGGACGACAGCCAGGTGCCCGAGATCGCCTCCCGCACCGTCGGCTCCGTCATCCACGCCCTGTTCATCGGGCTGTGGGTGCAGTGGCTCATCGACCCGGCGGCCGCGCCGCGCGGCAAGGACCTCGTCGAAGGGATGCGGCGCATCGTGGAGGGTCGGATGCTCGACCCCGAGAGGTCCGAGGGGTCCGAGAGGTCCGAGGGGTCCTAGGCGGGCGAGGGGGGAGGGGGAAGGCAGGCCGGTAGGTGTCTGTGCCGGGCGTCCGGCCGCGGTGGCGCCGGGTGATCGGATAGCGGTTCCCCGTGGCCGGAATCCGGTCGCGCCCCATGGACGGGCGCGGAACCCTCCGGTCTAATGGTTGCCCAAGGATACCAGTCCGTTTGCCGGAGGTCGCTCATGACCGAAACCGCGCAATCCCCGCTCCCCACACCCCCGTTCGGGCCCGCCGCATCGACCGCCACGCCGACCGCCGACGCCCCGCCCTGGCCTCAAGACCGGAGCTGCCCCTACCACCCGGCCGTCGAAGAGCGTCACCCGCGAGAG
>NZ_JBPQTX010000537.1:0-2678 GCF_051386555.1 Streptomyces sp. URMC 126 | reverse complement strand
CGCCCCCCCCCCCCCCCCGGGGGGGTACAGCGGAGGGAGCGCACCCGGCGGGGTACGCCGGGGGGAGTACGCCCGGGGGGTACGCCGAGGGGTACGCGGCGTGGTGCCGGACGCGGACGGCGCGACGGTCACGCGGTTCCGTCGCCGGGCGGGGGCGGCAGCAGGGCCGCCCGGCGCTTGAGCGGCTCCCACCAGGCACGGTTGTCCCGGTACCAGGCGATCGTCTCGGCCAGCCCCTCCTCGAAACGGCGGACCGGCCGGTACCCCAACTCGTCCCGGATCTTGCTCCAGTCGAGCGAGTAACGGCGGTCGTGCCCCTTGCGGTCCTCGACGTGCCGGACGAGCGACGGGTCGGCGCCGACCGCCTCCAGCAGCATCCCGGTGAGTTCCCGGTTGGTCAGCTCGGCGCCGCCTCCGATGTGGTAGATCTCGCCGGCCCGGCCGCGGGTGCGGACGAGTTCGATGCCGCGTACGTGGTCGTCGATGTGGAGCCAGTCGCGGACGTTGCCCCCGTCCCCGTACAGCGGCACCTCCAGACCGTCCATCAGGTTGGTGACGAACAGCGGTATCAGCTTCTCGGGGAAGTGGTGGTGGCCGTAGTTGTTGGAACACCGGGTGACGCGGACGTCGAGCCCGTGGGTGCGGTGACAGGCGAGGGCGAACAGGTCGCTGGACGCCTTGGCCGCCGCGTAGGGCGAGTTGGGCGAGAGCGGCGCGTCCTCGGTCCAGGAGCCGTGGTCGATCGAGCCGTACACCTCGTCGGTGGAGATGTGCACGAAGACGCCGACACCGTGGTGCAGCGCCGCGTCGAGGAGCCGCTGCGTGCCCAGCACGTTGGTGCGGACGAAGGCGTCCGCCTCCCGTACCGACCGGTCGACGTGGGATTCGGCGGCGAAGTGGACGATCTGATCGTGCTCGGCCGCCAGCCGGTCGACCAGTTCCACGTCGCAAATGTCGCCCTCGACGAAACGGAAGCGGTCGGAGTGACGGACGGGGTCGAGGTTGGCCGGGACGCCGGCATAGGTGAGCTTGTCGAGGACGGTGAGGTACGGGCGCTCCGGCCCGTCCCCGGCCAGCAGGGTACGGACGTAGTGGGAGCCGATGAATCCGGCGCCGCCGGTGACGAGGATCCTCGGAACGCCGGCCGGAGGCGTCGCCGGGGCGGGCGCCTCGGCCGTACGCGTCCCGGTGGGTCGCGTCCCGCTCGTGCGCGTCTCGTCGGTACGCGTCTCGTCGATACGTGTCTCAGGGCTCATAGGGACAGCTCTACCGCGCCGTGATCGCCCGGTACCAGGCAACGGGCGCAGGGAGTTCGAGTCGTGCGGGCGGTGCCGTCCGCGCGCCTCGGCGGCCCGCCGGGGGGACGCCTACGGCGGCGGGGGTACGGGACGGGGACGGCCGGACAGCGCCGAGAGCGGCCCGCGCTCTCTCCGTACGGGAATTCGGAAACGGCCCGCCAAGCCGATGGGAACAGCCCCTGAACAGCACTCTTGACAGGGCTTGAATTTCTGCTCTCGAAATGCCCTCCGATTCGATTTGACATTACCGGAAAACAGTGTCCTGAATAGGCCGAAGGAATGGCGACCGAAAAGCGGCGGGATGGCCCGTTTCTTCCGGAACGTCGCCCTACCAACTGCCTGGCCAACAAGGCGAGTCACGATCGCGAGGCCGTTCCCCCTACGGCGCCGACTGCCGTGGATAACGTCACCCGACGGGGCTCGTCAGCCCCGCGAGAAGGCCCGTTCACGACCCGCGAATACCGCCGCCACGAGGGCTCATGTGAAATTCACGCATTACCTGGTTATGCTGTCCGCTTCCTGGAGTCCGTATTTCCGAACAGATGGGAACGCTGTATGGGCACGCCGGAGTTTCCCGGCCGCTTGCAAGCGACGTTCGTCCCGGATCCCGACGTGCCGGGAGGCGGGGCGATGGCCTTCTGGGGCGTCCCCGAGCCCGCGGCGGAGGCGGCGGCCCTCGGCCTGCCGGCCGCCGGTACGGGCACCGCGCCCGGCAGCCGGCTCCCGACGCTCCCCACGCTTCTGCCGCACGGCGGCTCCCTGGTGGACGCGGACGTCCCGGCGCTGCTCGTGCCGGTCGGTGAGGCCGTCGGACCGCTGGCCGCCCTCGCGGCCCCCGGCACGGGGGACGCCGACGGACCGGACCACGGTATCCAACCGGACGACGGTGCCGAACCGGAGGACGCCGCGCCGGCCCTTCCCGGGCCCGAGCCGATTTGGAGCCACTCCGTCCGCGCCTGGGCCGTCGCCGCCCGGCTCGCCTTGGAGCACGTCACCGCGGGCCACCTCGTCCCCGCCCTGCGCGAAGCCGGTGCAGGACGAGTACGCGCCCACTGGCGCGCCGAGACGCACGGCGACCCCCGGCTGACGGCCCTCGCCGAGGCGCTGCCCGCCGCCGCCCACGCCCTGCGCTTCCCCGAGCCGAACGGCCCTCACGAGCCGAACGGCTCTCACGAGCCGAACGGCCTCTCCACACCGGACAGCGCCCACCGGCCGGACGGTGTCGCATCACCGCCCGCCACGGACGCCACAGAGGAGACGCGGGTCTGGTCCCCCCTCGCCCTGCTCACCGCCTTCTGCGACGCCGTCGCCGACGCCTGCGCCCGTGCCGGCGCCCCGGCCCCCGCCTCACCCGTCACCCACTGGACCACCGCCCTGACC
>NZ_JBPQTX010000536.1:0-2695 GCF_051386555.1 Streptomyces sp. URMC 126 | reverse complement strand
GGCGGGACGGGCGGCTGCGCGTCCGACGGAGGTTTTCCACAGCCTGGAAGGTCTGTCCACAGGCCCCAGCGGGACTTGCGGAAACCCGGGATCGTAGAGGGCGTCGGTGGTCGGAACTCCCCACGCTAGGCGGTGTCTGCCATGCCTTCTTCGGTACGCGTCCTCCCGCACGCCCCCTCGTCCCTCCCGCTCTTCACGGCGTCGTCCGGGGCCTCGCCCCGTTCTCCCGCCACCTCCTCCCCGCACTCGCCCGCCCACTCCCTCTCGGCCTCGCGTCCGTCGGTGTGCTCCTCACCGCCGACGCCGGCGTGGTCGTCCCCGCCGGTCCCGGAGAGCGCTCGGCCCCGGCCGTCGTGGGTGCCGCCGCCCGCCTGCGACGTGCCGCACTTCGCTCCCGTCCGGGTGGGGCGGCGAAGGCGGGGGAAGGCCATGGGGCGGGCGGTCCTCGCGACCGGGGCGGTCGTGCTGTGCTGGGCGCTGCTCGTGTACGGGAGGCTTCGATGAGGCCCGCGCTCCCTCCCGCGCGGGTCCTCTCGCGGGGGCTTCCGGCGCCGCTGATCGGGACAGCGGATTGGACAGAACGGCCGGACGGTCTCGTATGTTATGGAACCCACCATTCCGGTACAGAGGCGCACAGAGAAGGGCTGTTCGGTGAGCGAGAAGAAGACAGGGATCCTTGGGGGCTTCAAGGCGTTCCTGATGCGGGGCAACGTGATCGACCTGGCGGTCGCCGTTGTCATCGGCGCGGCGTTCACCAACATCGTGAACTCGGTCGTCAAGGGCGTGATCAACCCCATCGTCGGCGCGTTCGGTACCAAGGACCTGGACCACTACGCGGCCTGCATCAAGGGCCCGTGCGCCAGGAAGGCCTCGGGCGAGGTGACCAAGGGAGTCTTCATCCAGTGGGGCTCGGTGCTCAGCGCCTCGCTCACCTTCCTGATCACCGCCGCGGTGGTCTACTTCCTGATGCTGCTGCCGATGAAGCGCTGGCAAGAGCGTCAGGCGGCCCGCCGTCCGGAGGACAACGGCCCGGCCGAGCCGACGGAGATCGAGCTGCTCGCGCAGATCAGGGACACCCTGGTCGAGCAGCGACGCGGCCCCGGCTCGGATTCCGTACCGGCGCAGCGGTAGGAGGGCGGCGACCGGCCGGGTCGCGGCTGAGGCCGTTGTCGCGGCCGAGGCCGTGGCCGTGGCGATCAGATGTGGTGCGGCGGCTTCTCGTCCAGGAAACGGGCGAGGTCGGCGGCGGAGTCGTGGCCCGTGGGGCGCTCACCCCAGCCCCGGTCCGTGTCGTCCGTCGACTGCCGGTCCAGCGGGTCGTCGAAGATCAGGGCCGCGGGCTTCGGTTCGGGGGCGGTGCTGCTCATGACACCAGGGTACGGGCGTCCCCGGTCGCGGCACCCGCGGTGAGCGGTGACAATCGCCGCATGAGCGATACGCCGCGTCGGCGGCTCGCGGGCGGATCGGGCGTACTGCGCCGGATGGCCACCCGAGGCCGGGACGAGGAGCACCGCACCGCCACCCCCCTGGAGCTGTTCTTCGACCTCTGTTTCGTGGTCGCGGTGGCCCAGGCGGGCGGTCAACTGGTGCACGCGCTGGCCGAGGCGCACACGGGCCATGGCGTCCAGGGCTACCTGATGATGTTCTTCGCCATCTGGTGGGCCTGGATGAACTTCACCTGGTTCGCCTCCGCCTACGACACGGACGACGTGCTGTTCCGCGGCATGACACTGGTCCAGATCGCCGGTGTGCTCGTGTTCGCGGCGGGGATCCCCCGCGCCTTCGACTCCGGTGATTTCCGGGTGATCTGGTTCGGCTACCTCGTGATGCGGCTGGCCATGGTGGCCCAGTGGCTGCGCGCCGGCCTCTCCACGACCGGTCGCGAACGCCGGACCGCGCTGCGGTACGCGGCGGGCGTGTCCGTCTGCCAAGTCGGCTGGCTGGGCCTGCTGTTCCTGTCCGACGGCGCCAAACCGTGGCTGTTCCTGGGGATGGCGGTATGCGAGATGGCCGTCCCCGTCTGGGCCGAGCACGGCTACCAGACCGGCTGGCACCCCCACCACATCGCCGAACGGTACGGCCTGTTCACCATCATCGTGCTCGGCGAGACGGTGTCGGCCGCGACGGTGGCCGTCCAGTCCGCCGTCGACGAACACGAGGCACTGGCCGACCTGTTGCCCATAGCCGCGGGCGGGCTCCTGCTCATCTTCGCCGCCTACTGGATCTACTTCGCCGTCCCCATCCATCTCCACTTGGTCTCCAACCGCCAGGCGTTCCTCTGGGGATACGGGCACTACCTCGTCTTCGGATCGGCCGCGGCGATCGGCGCCGGCATCGAGGTGGCGATCGAAGAGGCCGTCGGCAAGGCCCATGTCTCCCGGTTCGCGGCCTCCGGGGCGGTCACCCTGGCCGCGGCGCTCTTCATGTTCACGGTGTGGCTGATCCACTCCCGGCACCAGAAACGCGGCTGGGTACAGCAGGCGGTGCTCCCTGTCTCGGCGGTGCTGGTCCTGGCCTGCACGTTCGCGGGACGCTGGGCGGTCCTGCTGGCCGGGGCGGTGTCCACCGCCACGGTGGCGGTGGGTGTCACCCTGACGGCGCGGGGCGGGACGGCCCTGCGACAGGCGGAGGAGAACGAGGTGGGAGGGGCGGGGCGGTAACGGGAGAGCGGAGCGGTGACAGGGAGGGGAGCGAC
>NZ_JBPQTX010000535.1:0-2729 GCF_051386555.1 Streptomyces sp. URMC 126 | reverse complement strand
CCACCCCCACCCATCGCTCGCGGGTCGACGCCCGGGAGGGGAAACGCGAGCCCGACGGCCGACGATCGCCACCGAACGAGCACCCCGACCTCCGCGACGACCACCACCCGCACCAGCCGAAGGACGCCGGGACGCCGCAGCGGCCCGCGCACGCCCGCGCACGGGAGTTGAGCCGATGCCCCTGACCCGTACCGCCGACCTCCTCGCCTCTCCGGCACCCGTGGCGGCCTTCAACGTCATCACCGTCGAGCACGCGGAGGCCATCGCCGCCGGCGCGGAGGCGGCCGGCCGTCCGGCCGTCCTCCAGCTCTCCGAGAACGCCGTGAAGTTCCACGGCGGCGCCCTCGCCCCGATCGCCGCCGCCACAGCGGCCGTCGCCCGCACCTCGGCCGTCCCCTTGGCCCTCCACCTCGACCACGTCGAGTCCGTGGACCTCCTGCACGAGGCGAGCGCGCACGATTTCTCGTCCGTGATGTACGACGCGTCGGCGCTCCCCTACGCGGAGAACGTCAAGGCGACGGCGGAAGCCGTGCGTTGGGCGCACGCACGCGGTCTCTGGCTGGAGGCCGAACTCGGCCGCGTAGGCGGCAAACCGGGCGACGCGCACACGCCCGGCGTCCGCACGGACCCCGCCGAGGCGGCGGCGTTCGTCGCCGACACGGGCGTCGACGCCCTGGCGGTGGCGGTCGGCAGCTCCCACGCGATGACGACCCGCACGGCGGCCCTCGACCACCCCCTGATCGCGGAACTCCGCGAGGCCGTCCCCGTCCCCCTCGTCCTGCACGGCTCCTCGGGCGTCCCGGACGACGAACTCCGCCGCGCGGTGGCGGCGGGCATCAGGAAGGTGAACGTCGGCACGGCCCTCAACACCGCCTTCACCGGCGCCGTCCGAGCCTTCCTGGAGGCCCACCCGTCAACGGTCGACCCACGCCGCTACCTCGCCCCAGCACGAGAGGCGATGGCGTCGACGGTGGAGCGGTTCCTGACCGTCATCAGCGCGACGGCGTCACCTGGCCACCCCTGACCCGTCCTGGTCGCCGGATCGCCCGACTATCCCTCCGCAGGATGCCACTGACCCAGTACGCCTACTTCGCGCTGCACAGCCGACACACCTCGGCGGACGCCATGACCGACCGACTGGGCATGGCTCCTGACGAGGTGACCGTTCGCGGCAGCCGGTTTACCGAACCGGCGGTGGTCCCGGTCGACCACTCGTGGAAGGTCGTCTGCCGGGATCCGGGCCTACGCGTCGACGAACAGATCACCCGCGTCCTTGACAGACTCCGGTCCCACACGGACCACATCTCCACCCTCGCCGGGGAGCTGACCGGCACCGGCGGCGGAGCGGTGCTCCAGGTCGTGCGCTACTTCGCCGACACCGGCCCGGCCCAGCCGGTCGCCGCTGATACCCCCAACCTCTTCGGTTGGCATCTGAACCGTGGCGTCTTGGACTTCCTCACCGCCACCGGCGCCGAGCTCGGCGTCGACGAGTACCACCTGACCGGCGACGAGTCCGCCGGGTGACGAGTGACTTACCCCGGGCAGGACTCCGGACCACGGAGCCGCGAAACCAGGGGAAGCCGGGAAGCCGGGACGACTCCGGCTCGACAGCGATCGGCGAGCCGGCCGAATCAGGCCGCGGTCGCGGCGGTGACCCTCGTCGCCGGCGGGCGGCCGACCGCCGAGAGCCCCGCGGCGTCGGCGACGAGCGGCCCGGACGCGGCGCTCGGGGGCGGTGGCCGCGACGCCCCGGCGCAGCAGTGGCGGATCGCCCCGTCGGAACGGTCTCGGGCGCCGCCACACACTCGGCTGCCGCACGCGGGCGGCCCCCGCCGGCGCGCCGGGCGCGGATGGCCGGGCCGGTCCACGCGGCAGTGGGCGCGGCGCGTCCGCCTGCCGGCCGACGACCGGGACCACCTCACCAGGCGATGACGGTGACACCGGGGCCACCGGGCGACCCGGGGACGCCGTCCTCTCCATGCTGGCCCGGCTTGCTTCCGGCGCCGACATCGATGCCTCCCGCGCCACCGCCCCCGGCGAAGCCTCCCTGCCCGCCGTGGCCGCCGCTGCCGGTGCCGGGCGGAGGCGTGTAACGCCCACCGCCCGGGAGCGTGACGCCGGCCCCGGTCAACGTCCCGCCCGCACCGCCGAGTCCGCCGTAGAAGCCCCCGGCCCGGCCGGGATGTCCGGCCGTGCCGGCCTTGAGGAGACGGCACTTGTAGCTCCCCAGCGTGGGCTTCCCGACGCGCCATTGCTGCCCCGCGGGGGGGGAGGGCCCGACGCCGTAGGGTGGTCGTCGGTACCGCCCTTTCCGCCGTCACCGGCCAGACCACCGCCTCCGCCGGACCCGCCGTTGACGGAGAGCAGAGGCAGCTCTGCCCCTCCCAGCTGCAGGAAACCTTGGGACTGGCCTCCGTGTCCGGCGTCGGGGGCGGAGGTGCCGCGGGCCCCGGCGGAACCGTCGACACCGAAGAAGTCCGTACCGTCCTTGCCACCGCTCCCACCTCTGCCTTGGACGCCGCCGCTGCCGCCGCTGCCGTTCTCGACACGGAGCGATCTCGAGCTCGGCAACGGGGACTCAAGCGGGCACGAGAAGAGGGAACCCGCGCCGCCACCCGCGCCTCCGGACCCGCTCGCGCCCCGGGCACCGTTCCTGCCGTGGCTGCCGGCCCCACGAGTCGGGCTCGCCTTCGATCCCTCGCCCCCACCCCCGCCACCCGCGCCTCCTC
>NZ_JBPQTX010000534.1:0-2729 GCF_051386555.1 Streptomyces sp. URMC 126 | reverse complement strand
GGTCTAGGCTTCCGTGCGTGGGTGGTGGGGTTACGGGGGGTGATGGGGCGCTTCGGGCTCCGGGCGCCCGGCCCTGCCCGGCCAGCCCTCCGGCGCTTCTTCGGAACCGTCATGGGGCTCCGGCGTGCGCCGGGGCTCTGCGGCCTTTCAGGGGCCTCTCAGGGCCCGCGTCGGGGCTTGCGCGGCGGGGCTTGCGCGTCGGCCCCGCATCAAGGTCCGGTTCCGGCCCAGGGACTCGACACGTCCCGCCGACGCCCCCTCGGCGCCCTGACCGCGCCGTCAGCGGCGTATCCCCGGAGCAGCCTCCCCGCGTATGCCTCCCCGCCCTCCCGAGCGCACCAAAGCGGCCACCGGCGGAAGAGGCCGTGGCCGTGCGGAGGGACGGGGGCGTGCGGGCGGCACGCCGAGTGTGCGTCCGTTTACGAGGGGGCGGCCAGTTCGGCCCAGACCGTCTTGCCCGTGCCGTCCGCGTTGCGGACGACACCCCAGTCCAGGCAGAGCCGCTGCACGATAAACATGCCGTGTCCGCCGGGGCGGCCCGCGCGGTGGGGGGTGCGGGGCACCGGCTCTCCGTTGCCGAGGTCGGAGACTTCCAGCCGCAGCACCTTCGTCCCGCGACTGACGAGCAGTTCGGCGGGGCCGCCCGCGTGCAGGCAGGCGTTGGTGACCAGCTCCGAGACCACCAGCAGGACGTCCTCGGCGGCGGCCCGGCGGTCGGCGTCGGCCGCGGGCAGCCAGCCCCAGTCCCGGAGCGCCTGGCGGGTGAAGTCACGGGACAGGGGCACGGCTCCGCTGACCCCGACGAGATGCAGCCTGCGGGCCGGGCCGCCCGGTGACGCCGCTTCGGCGGGCGCGGCCGCGGCTGAGCCGTGCGCCTCCGGGCCGGGGTCGCCCGGCGCCGGCGGGTACGGCCGGGTGGTGCTCATCAGCGCTTCACCTCACCGAATTCACCGATTGGAAAAGAGGACTCTGTCTTCGCGCGCGAAGTCCGCGAAGTCATCGCGTACAAAGCGGTCAGCCTGCTCCTGCCCGGACGCGCGCGGTGAACACCTACGGCACCGGTCCGGTGGTCCGCACAACGCACCGTCGCCCGCCCGTCACTCGGCGAGAGCCGCGTCGAGACTGGTGTGCACCGCGAAGACCGCACCGGCACCCGTGATCTCGAACACCCGGGCCACCACCGGCCGCATCGCCGCGAGATGGACGGACCCGCCCGCGGCCTCGGCCTTCAGCCGGGCGCCGAGCAGCACATTGAGGCCGGTGGAGTCGCAGAACTCCAGCCCCGAGCAGTCGACGACGATGCGCGCGCCGACCTCCTCGGCACAACTCTCCAGCGGTTCACGCAGCAAATCGGCCGTATGGTGATCGAGCTCACCCTCCGGCTTCACGACCGCACTCGCACCGTGCCGCCGGACCTCCACCCGTAGCCGGGCCCCGCTCACGATTCCGACACCTTTTCCCTGGTATCTCCGCATGCCATCGCGCATCCCTTCATGGTGTGCCCGTGCCCTGCCTGCCCGCTCAGGACAGCGGAAACCCTACGCGTTCCCTACGCCTGCGGAAAGTCGAACAACCGTCATTTCATACCGAATACGGACAATCGGGACTTGCCAAGCATAGGTAAAGACCGATACGGCTAGAGGAAGACATCACCCACCACGGACGGCCCGGAGGCGCCGCAAACCGCAGCACGAGCTCATGGCACCGGCGGCCATATGCCGAGAACGATGGAGGAGACCATGTCACCCCGGCTCGACGAACCGCGTTCCCCTTTCTCCCCGGAGGCAACCATCCCGGCCTCCGAGGACACCGTTCCGTACGGGACGGCGGAGACCGCGTCGTCGACAATCCCGCCCCTTCCGGACATCCCCTCGTACTCCGAGGTGGAGCCGGTCGACGCGCGGGCCCTGTCCAAGACCCTCTTCGCACGCCTCGAAACGCTCGAGGAAGGCACGCACGAATACGCGTACGTGCGCAACACCCTGGTCGAACTCAACCTGGCCCTGGTCAGGTTCGCCGCCTCCCGGTTCCGCACGCGCAGCGAACCGATGGAGGACATCGTCCAGGTCGGAACCATCGGCCTCATCAAGGCCATCGACCGCTTCGAACTCAGCCGGGGCGTCGAGTTCCCGACCTTCGCCATGCCGACCATCATCGGCGAGATCAAGCGCTTCTTCCGTGACACCAGCTGGTCCGTGCGCGTCCCGCGCCGGCTCCAGGAGCTCCGGCTCACCCTCGCCAAGGCCGGCGACGAACTCGCCCAGCGCCTCGACCGCTCCCCGACGGTCGCCGAGCTCGCCCAGCACCTGGGCATCTCCGAGGACGAGGTCATCGAGGGCATGGGCGCGAGCAACGCGTACACCGCGAGCTCGCTGGACGCCCCCTCCGAGGACGACGACAGCGACGGTGGCACTCTCTCGGCCCGTATCGGCTACGAGGACCACGACCTCGAAGGCGTCGAGTACGTCGAGTCGCTGAAGCCGCTGATCGCCGAACTGCCGCCGCGTGACCGGCAGATCCTGTCCCTGCGGTTCGTCGGAAACATGACCCAGTCGGAGATCGGCGAGGAGCTCGGCATCTCGCAGATGCACGTCTCCCGACTGCTCTCCCGGACGCTCGTGCGGCTGCGGCGCGGGCTCCTGGTGGACGAGTAGTACGACCGGCGGGCCGGCCGGTCCGCCGTCTCCGGGCACACGGTGCGCCGCGCGGACGTCCGCGCGGCGCACCGC
>NZ_JBPQTX010000533.1:0-2746 GCF_051386555.1 Streptomyces sp. URMC 126 | reverse complement strand
GTCCATCGGGGGTGGGCCGTGTGGGGCTCGCCGGAGCCCGACCGGCAGGGCGGGCCCCGCCGCCGTCAGGGAGCGGGCGGCCGGGTCGAAGGCCGCCGTCAGGAAGCGGGCGGCCCGGTCAAAGGCAAGTCCCCCCCCCGGCCTGCGGGCCGCACCAGCCCCTCGGCGTACGGCAGCCGGCCCACCGTCACGCGACGGAGGGGGAACGGCAAAGAGGGAGGGAACAGCGCAAAGGAAACCGCAGAGAGCGAGGCCGACGGAGAGAGTGACGACCGACGACGATCCCCGGCCGTCCCTCACCCCCCCCCCGCCCGACAGCGGCGTACCCCCGTCAGCCGGCCGACGGCCGACGGGTGCGGCCTCCGCCGCGGGACGCCGCCGGAGCGGCGCCGTCCGGACGGGGGCGCCGGCGAGGACCGCGCGCGCCGGTGGTGCCCGCCTCGGCGCCCGCCTCCGGGTTCGCGCCGGAGCGGCCTCGCCCGCGCCCGCGCCGGGACCGCGAGGAGCCGGAGCCCGACGAGCCGGAGGAGGAGGACGAGCCGGACGACGCCTTGCGGACCGGGGCCGGCTGCGGCGGCGGAGCGATCACCACGGGCACCCCGCTGGGCTCCCGAGCCCCGGTGACCCGGGCGAGCTCGGCGTCCGCGGGCTGCACCCGGGCCACCTGCGGCGTGATCTTGGCGTTCGCCATCATCCGCGTCATCTCGCGCCGCTGCTCCGGCAGCACCAGCGTGACCACCGTGCCGGACTCCCCGGCACGTGCCGTCCGGCCGCCGCGGTGCAGGTAGTCCTTGTGGTCCACGGGCGGATCGATGTTGACGACGAGGTCCAGGCCGTCGATGTGGATGCCGCGGGCCGCGACGTTGGTCGCGATCAGCGCGGTGACCTGGTCGGTGCGGAACTGCTCCAGCGTCCGGTTGCGCTGCGGCTGGCTCTTGCCGCCGTGCAGGGCCGCCGCGCGGACGCCCTGCGACAGCAGCCGCTTGGTGAGCCGGTCGGCCCCGCGCTTGGTGTCCACGAACATGATCACGCGCCCCTCACGGGCGGCGATCCGGGTCACGGCGTCCTTCTTCGTGGTCTCGTCCGCGAGGTGGAACAGGTGGTGTTCCATCGTGACCACCGCGCCCGCCGAGGGGTCCACCGAGTGGGTGACGGGGTCGGTGAGGAAGCGGCGGACGAGCCGGTCGACGTTGCGGTCGAGCGTCGCCGAGAACAGCATCCGCTGGCCGCCCGGGGCGACCTGCTCCAGCAGCCGGGTGACCTGGGGCAGGAAGCCCATGTCGGCCATCTGGTCGGCCTCGTCGAGGACCGTGATCGCCACGTCGGCCAGCGAGCAGTCGCCCCGCTGGATCAGGTCGGCCAGCCGGCCCGGCGTGGCCACGAGCACCTCGGCGCCGCGGGCGAGCTGGTTGGCCTGCCGGCCGATGGACATGCCGCCGACCACGGTGGCCGTCCGCAGGTTCACGGACGTGGCGTACGGGGCGAGCGAGTCGGTGACCTGCTGCGCCAGCTCACGGGTGGGGACGAGGACGAGCGCGAGCGGCCGGCGGGACTCGGCGCGCCGGCCGGCGGTACGGGCCAGCACGGCCAGCCCGAAGGCCAGCGTCTTGCCGGAGCCGGTACGGCCGCGGCCGAGGACGTCACGGCCCGCGAGCGAGTTCGGGAGGGTGGCGGCCTGGATCGGGAAGGGCTCGGTGACGCCCTCGCGGGTCAGCGTGGCCAGCAGCCCGCCGGGCAGGCCGAGGTCCTCGAAGGACTCCACCGGCGGCAGCGCCGGCGTCGTGCTCACCGGAGTCTCGAACTCCGCCGGGCCGTCGGCGGGCGGGGCCGGCCTACGGCGCGCCGACTGGCCGCCGCGCGTACCGGTGGAGCGGGGCGGACGGGCGGGGCGGGCGGAGCGTGACATGCGGGACCTTCCCTGGTGGTGGCCTGAGGTGAAGCGAACGTGGACGGGGCGTGACCGGCCGGAGCCGGAGGGGTCCGGGCCGGAACCGGCCGGGACCGGAGGGGTCCGATCGGAAACCGGACAGGTCCGGTCAGGGCCGGACTCGACCGCGCCGACGGCGGCCGTATCGACAATGGGGCCCGCACCCAGTGGTGCGGGCCCCATGGCCTAGTGCGTCGGGCCGCGCCCCGCGTGTCGAGGGCCGTCCGCCACCGGGACGGGGCCGTTCGTCACGCGGGCGTCGCCCGTGCGTCGAGAATCGTCCGCCGACGACCGAAGCCGTCGTGCGGTGACGACGATCGTCAGATGGTGACGATGTTCTCCGCCTGCAGGCCCTTCTGGCCCTGCGTGACGTCGAAGGAAACCTTCTGACCCTCGAGGAGCTCACGGAAGCCGGTGGAGGCGATGTTCGAGTAGTGGGCGAAGACGTCCGGGCCGCCGCCGTCCTGCTCGATGAAGCCGAAGCCCTTTTCCGAGTTGAACCACTTCACGGTGCCAGTAGCCATGTCTATCTCCTTATGGAATGGGATGGGCCCCACGCCGGAATAGACCGGCAAAACAAAAATGCGCCTTCGGCTACATGGCCGAGGCGCACACGAGTTCATGGGTACCACAACTGCAACTTCGTCGACAGTAGCACACGGGAAGCGGGCCGCGCTGTGATCCGGGTCTCCCCGCACCGCCCCGGCCCGGCCCACACCGACGGCCCACGAGAGACCACACCGGCCCCCTGCGCCCAGGCCGCACCGGACCGCACCGCACCCCGCCCCGACACCGGCACCCCCACGAAACCGCCTCACG
>NZ_JBPQTX010000532.1:0-2747 GCF_051386555.1 Streptomyces sp. URMC 126 | reverse complement strand
GGGCGCGGGGGCGGGCTGGGTGACGCCGTCGCGCTCGGCGAAGGTGCCGCGGGCGGCGAGGTGCGGGTGGCCGGGGGCCTCGGCCAGCGAGAGCACGGGCGCGACACAGGCGTCCGTCCCCTCGAACACGGCCGTCCACTCGGCGCGCGTGCGCCGCCGGAACCGCTCGGCGACGGCGGCCCGCAGCTCCTCCCACCGGCCCGGGTCGTCCCGCCCGGCGGCGGCCTCGCCGTCCAGTCCCAGCAGCCGGACGAACTCGGCGTAGAAGCGCGGTTCGAGCGCCCCGACGGCCATGTGTCCGCCGTCGGAGGTCTCGTACACGCCGTAGAACGGCGCGCCGCCGTCCAGCAGGTTGCCGCCGCGCCGGTCCTGCCAGGCACCGGCGGCGAGCATGCCGTGCAGCATGGCGGTCAGGTGGGCGGTGCCGTCGACGATGGCGGCGTCCACGACCTGCCCGCGGCCGGTGGCCCGCGCGTGGAGCAGGGCGGCGAGCACGCCGACGACGAGGTACAGGGAGCCCCCGGCGTAGTCGCCGAGCAGGTTGGCGGGCGGACAGGGCGGCCCGCCGGCCGGCCCGGTCAGCCCGAGCGCGCCGGTGACGGCGATGTACCCGATGTCGTGTCCGGCGGCCGGCGCCAGCGGCCCGTCCTGCCCCCACCCGGTCATCCGCCCGTACACCAGCCGGGGGTTGCGCTCCAGACACGGCCCCGGCCCGACGCCCAGCCGCTCGGCGACCCCGGGCCGGTACCCCTCCAGCAGCACATCGGCCCGCTCGACCAGCCCGAGCACGGCCTCCACCCCGCCGGCCGCCTTCAGATCGACGCCGACGGAGCGCTTGTTGCGGTGGGTGACATCCCGCCGCGGATCGATCCCCAGCCCGGGCCCGCCGGGCCGGTCCACCCGCACCACGTCGGCCCCGAGGTCGCCGAGCAGCATCCCGGCGAACGGCCCGGGCCCGATCCCGGCCAGCTCGACGACACGCACACCGGCGAGCGGACCGCCGGACCTGTCCTGCGGTGCTGCTGTCATGGGGACCCCAGGGACCGTGCCGGGCACGTCGTGGCGCGCCCGGGCGACTGTCTATGACAAGACTGCTGTAACACCCGCGATGCTAAGAACGTGTTCCAATTTCCACAAGCCCCGCCGCCCCTGACGCGGCTCCGCCAAAGCGCGTGAACCGGCCGGGATTTGACGGAACGGACGGCATGACGGGCGGACGGGCACGGCGGAACGTCAGCCGTCGAGGCGCGCGACCAGCCGCTTCGGCGCGATGGCGCGGTAGCTCTCCTCGACCCAGTCACAGAGCAGCTCCACGGACGGCCCCCCGTCCCCGAGCGGCACGGAAACCCACCCGGCCCGCCCCAGCCCGTACCCCGTCGGAGCGGCCCCGGGCACGGCGAGGGCATGGCCATGCGCCTCCTCGTCCCGCAACTTGACGCTGATCGCGGCGTCCTCCGCGCCCTCGGCGCCCAGGAAGACGAAGATCTTCTTGTTGACCTTCACAACGGCGCTCTCATCCCAGGGGAACTCCTCGACGGCCCCGGGAAGAGAGAGGGCGAACTCGCGGATCCTGGCCCGGATGGTGTGGGACGGGGACGGCATGGGAGCTCCGATGGTGAGTGCGGTGATCGTTACGCCGGCCACGCTAGGGGGTAGCCGGGCCGCGTTCCCGCCACCCCTCGCACGAGTCGGCCCGCATCGGGCGGGAGCGCCCGTTCACAGCAGTCCGCCGTCCTTGAGCAGGTGTTCCACCGCCTGTGCCGCCTCCGGGGTCAGCGGTCGAAGAGGGGCCGCCGTGGTGGGGTGGTCGATGACGCCGAGCAGGCACAGGGCCGTCTTGAGGGCGCCGAGGGTCGCCGCCGTGCCGCTCATGTCCCGGGTGCCGGCCGGCCGGACCAGGGCGTGGAGGGTGGTCAGCCGGTTCTGTTCGGCGACGGCTTCGGGCCAGCGGCCGGCCTGGGCGTGGGCGTACAGGCGGGCGTAGCCGGCCGGGTCGACGTTGCCGAGGCCGGCCACGACGCCGTCTGCGCCGATCAGAAGGGCGGCGTCCACCGTGAGTTCGGAGCCGGTGAGGACGGAGAAGTGGCGGTTCGGGTCGCGGTGGCGGAGGGCCACCAGCAGGTGGCGCAGGGTGTCCAGGTCGCCGCTGCTGTCCTTGAGGCCGATGAGGGTGCGGTCCTCGGCGAGGTCGAGGAGTACGGCGAGCGGCAGCTTCGTGTGGACGCGGGAGGGGATGTCGTAGGCGAGCAGGGGCAGGGCGGTCTCGGCCGCGACGCGGCGGAAGTGGTCGGCCGTCTCGGCGGGGTGGGTGTCGGTGTAGAAGGGCGCGGTGGCCACGAGGGCGTCGGCGCCCAGGCCGGCCGCCTCCCGTGCGCGCTCCAGGACGCGCGGGGTGGTCGTGTCGATCACGCCCGCGAGGACGGGGACGCGCCCGCCGGCCGCCTCGACGGCGGTCCGCACGACCGTACGGCGCTGCTCGTCGGTGAGAAAGACGGCCTCGCCGCTGGTGCCGAGCACGAACACCCCCGAGGCGCCGCCCTCCAGGACGTGCTCGACCAGCCGGCGCAGAGAGCCGGTGTCGACGGCGCCGTCGGGGGTGAGGGGGGTGCACAGGGGCGGGATGAATCCGGTCGGTCGCACGGGGTCCTCCGGGGTCGGGTGCCTGCCGTGTCGTGCCTACCCAGCAGGCGAGCCGGTCAAGAGCTGCCGGGCGGGGTGGGAGCGCCGGGCGGTGGAGAGCGTCCGGA
>NZ_JBPQTX010000531.1:0-2749 GCF_051386555.1 Streptomyces sp. URMC 126 | reverse complement strand
GGGTGGCGCGGGAGGGGAGTGCGGACATGCTGCCTCCGGGACCTCGGTGGGGGGAGGAGGAACGGATCGGTGCGCCGCGTCGATTGGCGCGGCCATGACATCGGTGGGGTTACTCGACAAGCTACGCGCGTGGCTCCGCCGGGCGATAGGCCCCCGGGTTGCCGTCGTTGGTCTAATCCTGCGAAATACTGACGGAGCTGCGGCGACCTGCCGCGACCCGGGCAAAGTTTCACGTACTGGAAAGCCGGAGAGGGCCCCACGTGCACCAGACCACCACGCCGCCTCCCGAGGAGGGTGGCACGGACCAGCGGACCGCCAGTGGTGAGGACCACTCCTTCCTCGCCCTGGAACGCGAGCTCTCCGTGTTCCTGCGCCGCGCCCGCGCCTCCTCGGGGGAGATGGCGCGCGAGGTCCACCCCGAGCTCGAACCGGCCGCCTACGGACTGCTGGTCCGGCTCGCCGACGCCGGCCGCCAGCGCGCCACCGACCTCGCCGCCTACTTCGGCGTCGGCAAGGCCACCATGAGCCGTCAGCTGCGCGCCCTGGGCGAGCTCGGCCTGGTCACCCGCACCCCCGACCCGGCGGACGGCCGCGCCTCGCTGGTCGCCCTCACCGAGGAGGGGCACGCCCGCTTCTCCCGCGTCCGCGAGGCCCGCAGGGGCCAGTACATGCGCAAGCTCGCCGACTGGGACCGCGCCGAGATCGGCGAACTCGCCCGGCTGCTGCACCGGCTCAACACCAGCCTGGGCGGCTGACGGGACCGGGTCCTCCGGCCCTCGCCCCCGCGGCGGCCGGAGGGATGTACGGAAAAGAGCGGATTGACCCGTCGGCGCCGACCGGGTTCCATCGAGCGGATCGCGCATCTGACTCCAGGGGGGAACCATGGGAACGAAGAGACGGACGACCCTCACACTGTTACCCGCCGCGGCGCTGGCCCTCGCCCTCACCGCGACGGCTCCCGCCGAAGCCGCCGGCGCCCCGGCCGCCGGCGCCGCTGCCCGCCCGCACTGGCCCGTCGTCGTGCCGGTCGGCACCGCCGCCGACGGCACACCGGCGAACGCCGACGTCTCCGCCCCCGCCATCAGCGGCGACGGACGGTACGTGGCCTTCTCCACCAAGGCGGACAACCTCGTCCCCGGCGACACCGAGGGCCTGGAGGACGTCTTCGTCAAGGACGTCCGCACCGGCAGGATCACCCGAATCGCCGCACCCGAACGGGGACCCGACATCCTCGGGGCGAGAGCCGTCGAGCCGTCCCTCAGCGCCGACGGCCGCCGGCTCGCGTTCCGCTCGTACGTCACACAGAACAACCACACCAAGCCCCCGAGCCACTTCAGTCACATCCATGTCGTGGACCTCCGCACCGGGCGCAGGGAACAGGCCGACGTGGACCTGGCCGCGCCCGACGGCGGCTCCTCCCGCAACCCGCTGCTTGCCCCCGACGGCCGCTCGGTGACCTTCACCTCCGGCGCGGGGCTCTCCTCCCGGGGCGACTACATCCACGCCGCCCGGCTCTGGCGGCGGGATCTCGTCCGCCACCGCAGCACCCTCCTCGCCGCGCCGGCCGAGGCCGCCGTGGAGCGCGCCACCTTCAGCCGGGACGGCCGCCGGCTCGTGTACGAGGACCTCAGGGGCGGCGTCTCCGGCAGGTGGACGAGCCGGGTCCACGTCCGCGACATGCGGACCGGCGCGGACCGGCGGCTCGACGTGCCGTACGACGGCAGCCCGGACCAGCAGTACGCCCAGGACCCCTCGGTCTCCCCGGACGGCCGCTACGCCCAGTTCACCGCCCGGGCCTACAACCTGCTCCCGGGCGGCATCCCCGGCGCCGCGTACGTGTACCTGTCCGACCTGCGCCGCGGCACCCTCCAGCGGATCACCGCGAAGGACGACGAACCGTCGGCCGAGGGCGAGTTCGCCGCCGGGGGCCGCCTGTTGACCTTCAACGGCGGTGGCCAGGTGTACCTCCGCGACCTGCGCACCGGCCGCACCCGGCTGATCAGCGCCACCCCGGACGGCACACCGGGCGACGGGGCCAGCGGCGCGCCCGCGCCCGACGCCCGGGGCGACGCGATCGCGTTCCGCTCCACCGCCCGCGACCTCGTGCCCGGGGCGGACGGCACCCGGACGCAGGTCTACCTGCGAATGCCGGACTGACCACTCGCCCGCCGGTCGCCGGGCACCGGCCGCCGGGCGGGGAATGCGGCTCCGGGCGGCGCGCCGTCACGCCACCGCGGGCTTTCCACGCCGCCGCCCCCGCCGCCAACCCCCTGACGGCTGCTCAATCGTTCTCCGACCCGGGCAAACGCCCCGACGGGCGCCGGCGGGCCACTTGGCGACGGCCGTGAGGCGCGGCTCTACTGGTGGTTGCCGGTCCGCCTGGCGGTGTGGGCGCGCAGCGCGGTGTCCGGCGCCTGGACGCCGCCCCTCCCGCGGCCTCCGGATCGGCCTTCGGGCGGGGCGATCAGCCCGGTGACGGTCGCGGAGCACGGCTCTCCTCGCGGTGGCCGGTCCGTGGCCGGCCCCTGGGACGCGGTTCCCCGGGCGGGCGCCGCCCGTCATTCGATGACGTCCCGAGGCGCGGCTCTCCTCGCGGCTCCCGGTCCGCCCGCCAGGTGGGCGGAGCCCCGCGTGGCCGGCGCCCGGGCGCGGTTCGGCCGGGCGGGCGCCGGACCGCGGCGGCTCGGCGGCGGTCGCCCGGGGCGCAGGCCGTCGTACCGGCCACCGCACAGGCCCGCCCAACCCCGCC
>NZ_JBPQTX010000530.1:0-2770 GCF_051386555.1 Streptomyces sp. URMC 126 | reverse complement strand
GTCGGGGTCACCGGAGCCGGGGCAGTGGGGGCCTGGGCGGCCGGGGCCGGAGCCGGCTCCTCCACGCTCACGCCGAAGTCGGTGGCGATGCCCGCCAGCCCGTCGGCGTACCCCTGGCCGACGGCCCGCACCTTCCAGGCGCCGTTGCGCCGGTAGACCTCGACGATGATCAGCGCCGTCTCGGTGCCGAGCCTCGGCGGGGTGAAGGTGGCCAGCGGGGCGCCGGTAGCGGCGTCCCGGACGGTCGCGGTCGGTTCGGTGCCGGCGAAGGTGGTGCCGGGGGCGTCCAGGCTCGCCGTGACGACGATCTTCTCGATGCCGGCGGGCACGGCGGCCGTGTCGACGGTGATCGAGTCGGGCGCGCCGGCCGCGCCGGCGCTGTGGGTCACGCCGGGGCCCGTCGGCTGGTTGTAGAAGACGAAGTCGTCGTCGGAGCGCACCTTGCCGTCGGCGGTGAGCAGCAGGCCCGAGACGTCGAGCCGTACGGGCGCGGCGACGTCCACCGTCACACGGGTGACGGAGAGCGGAATGTTCGAGCCGGGGGTCATAGCGGTCATGATCCGTTCAACGCGTGATCGGGCTTTGCGGTTCCATGACCCGGGCGGAATAGCGCGGAGACCGCCGCGGCTGTGTATCGTGCCCTTCTTTTGATCTTGAGCACGACGACTGATCTTGAGCACGACGACTGATCTTGAGTACGACCGATCTTGAGTACGACCACGCGGGGCCGCGGGAGCGCGGAAACGTGAGAACGGGGGACACGATGACGGACGCCATCGTCCACGGGACGGTAGCCGAGGGGTACGAGCCGGTGCGCGAGGCGTTCGCGGCGACGCTCGCCGAGGAGCGGGCCGGGCACTCCGCCCAGCTGGCCGCGTACGTGCACGGGCGGCGGGTGGTCGACCTGTGGGGTGGCCCGGAGATCGACGGGGACTCGCTCACCGGCGTCTTCTCGTCCACCAAGGGCGCCGCCCACCTCGTCGTCGCGCTGCTCGTCCAGGACGGGACGCTGGACCCGGACCGTGAGGTGCGGCACTACTGGCCCGAGTTCGCGGCGGCCGGCAAGGAGCACGTGACCCTGCGGCAGCTCGTCTCCCACCAGGCGGGCCTGGTCGGCGCGGACGGCGGTTTCACCCCCGAGGAGCTGGCCGACGACCGCGCGATCGCCGAGCGGCTGGGCGCCCAGCGGCCGTACTGGCGGCCGGGTGCCGCCCACGGCTACCACGCGCTCGTCATCGGGGCGCTGACCGGCGAGGTCGTCCGCCGCGTCACCGGTCAGACCATGCAGGAGGTCTACGAGACGCGGATCCGCGCGCCGTACGGCATCGACCTCTTCATGGGGCTGCCGGAGGAGCTGGAGCCCCGCTGGCTCAGCACTCGGCCGATGGACCCGACGCCCGAGCAGAAGCGACAGCGCGCGGCGGCGGGGCACGGGCCGGAGAGCCTGCCGGGCATCGCCTTCAACCGCAACTACACCAAGGCCCCGACCGACCTGGAAGCGCTGCCCAACTCCCGGGAGATGCGGGCCGCCGGACCCGCCTCGGTCGGTGGCGTCGCCTCCGCGCGCGGGCTGGCCCGGCTGTACGCGGCGGCCGTCAGCGGGGTGGACGGGCGGGATCCGCTGCTGACGCCCGACACGGCGGCGCGGGCCGCCGAGATCCAGGTGGCCGGGCGGGACCTGGTCAACGGTGCCTACCAGGCGTACGGGCTGGGGTTCGTGGTGGTGTCCGAGCACTACCCCTTCCTGGGCGCGCGGTCCTTCGGGCACAGCGGCGCGGCCGGGTCGCTGGGCTTCGCCGACCCGGGGGCGGGGCTGGCCTTCGGGTACAACCGGCGGCGGTTCGCGTTCCCGGGCGGGGCGGCGCCGGAGACGGTCCCCCTGGCGAAGGTGATCCGGGAGTGCGCGGTGGGGTGAGGCAGCCCCTGGGGGCGCCTCCCGGGGGCGCCCCCGCCCGCTCCCGCGCCGGGGGCTCCGGCGGCGCAAAAGGCCCGCTCGACAGTGCCGTTCGGAGCGACGAAGATGCCCGTATCCGACAACGGTGAAGTGTGCCGTTCATCCGGTTTCTGTGGCATGGCCTCATCCGGACCCCTTTCCCACCCGGTTCCGGGAGCGGCCGTGAGGGAGGGGAACAGCCATGGACCAGAACGTCGTGGAGACGCGGGCCGCGACCGTCGGCACCACCGCCGGTTACGACCGGTCCCAGCGGTTCGACGCCACCGGCGCGACGCAGTCGTTCGTCGTGCCGGCGGGGGTCACCCTGGTGAACGCCCGGGTGTGGGGCAGCGGTGGCGCGGCGTGGGGGACCAACACGGGCGGCGGCGGGGGCTTCACCGCCGGGAACATCACCGTGGCGCCCGGGGAGACCCTGCGGATCGTGGTGGGCAACACCTCAGGGTACGGCGGTGGCGGCACGAACGGCGGCGGCATGAGCGGGGTGTACAGCCAACGGCTCGGCCGGGTACTCCTCATCGCCGGCGGTGGCGGCGGGGGAAGCGTCAGGGGCGCCGGCGGAGCGGGCGGCGGCGCCTCCGGACGGGACGCGACGTACGTCTCCACCGGTACGTTCACGGGGACCGCGGCGCGCGGCGCGTCGGGCGCGACCGGCGGCCAGGGCGCCCAGTGCGGAAGCAGCCGCGGGGGCAAGGGCGGTGACACCGGGCAGGCGGGCGGCGCCGGCTCGGGCGGCAACGCGGGCGGCGGGCTGCCCCTGGCCGGCATGGGCGGCGGCGGTGGCTCCGGCTACGGCGCCTACGGCGGGGGCGGCGGCCT
>NZ_JBPQTX010000529.1:0-2786 GCF_051386555.1 Streptomyces sp. URMC 126 | reverse complement strand
GGAGGGGAACGGTGGGGCGGCGGGCGTTCCGGACGAGGTCCGGGAGGAAGGCCGCGGCGTGCCCCTCCTCGACGAGGCGGAGGTGCAGGAGGAGGTCGCTGGACTCGAACCGGACGTCGGGTTCGAAGCCGGCCTCCCGGCACAGCGCCGTCGCCCAGCGGCGGGCGGCCGTGCCCTCCGGTTCCATCACCCACGGGTGATCGGCGAGCATCCGCAGGGCGGTTGGCGGCCCACCGTCCGCCGGGCCGGGCACGGCGAGGCGGAGGGTGTCGTCGAGAAGGGCCTCCCGTTCCAGTTCGGCGGGGTGGGGGATCGGGTCGCCGGGGTATTCCTCGGTGACGACCAGGTCGAAGTCGCGGGCCAGCAGGGCGGGGAGAGCGGTCTCCGGTTCGCCCTGGGTGACGTGGACCCGCAGGCGGGGGTGGGCCGCGCGGAGCAGGCTCAGGGCGGGGGGAACGAGCGTGAGCGCGGCCGTCTGGAAAGCGGCGAGGCGCAAGGTGCCCGCGGTGTCGGCCAGGGAGTCGGCGATGTCCGCCTGGGCGCGTTCCAGGCGTTCGAGGATCACCTCGGTGTGCGCGACGAGGATGTCGGCCTGGTGCGTCAGCCGCACCCGGCGCCCCACCGGTTCCAGCAGCCGCACGCCTGCCTCCGCTTCCAGTTGGGACAACTGCTGGGAGACCGTGGAGGGGCTGTACGAGAGGGCGGCGGCGACGGCGGCGAGGGTGCCGCGGTGCTTGAGTTCGCGCAGCAGGCGCAGCCGGTGCAGGTCGAACACGGCGGAGGTTCCTCTTCTTTCGTCTCGGGCCCGGTTCTCGGCGCGCCACCCCACCATTCGGTTTTCCCGACGAATACAGGTCGGAATCATGCGCTGGACCGGAGGGACGCCCACGCCGCAGGCTACTGCCATGACCACGATCACTCCCTCCCCCGTTCTCGCTCCCTCCTGGTACGCCCGCCCGGCCGCCCGTGCCTGGTCCTGCGCGCCCGCCCCCGCTGGCGTACGGGACTTCCACGCCGCGCTGCCGGGGTACGCGCCGACGCCCCTGACCGAACTGCCCGAGCTGGCCGCGGAGTTCGGCGTGGGACGGGTCTTCGTCAAGGACGAGTCGTCCCGGCTGGGCCTGCCCGCCTTCAAGGCGCTGGGCGCGTTCTGGGCGGTGCGCAACATCGTGGCCGAGCGGGCGGCGGAAGGGCGGGACGCGGCCCCGCTCACCCTGGTGACCGCGACCGACGGCAACCACGGCCGGGCCCTGGCCCGGGCGGCCCGCGACAACGGGCTGCGGGCCCGCGTCTTCGTCCCGTCGGGCGTGCACCCGGCGGCCGTCGCGGCCATCGCCGGCGAGGGCGCCGAGGTGGTCCGGGTCGCGGGCCCGTACGACGACGCGGTGCGGCGGGCGGCCGAGGCGGCCCGCGCGGCCGACACGGTCCTGGTCCAGGACACGGCCTGGCCGGGGTACGAACGGATCCCGGGCTGGATCGTGGAGGGCTACTCCACGCTCTTCGCCGAGATCGACGAGCAGCTGGCGGCGGCCGGCGCCGGGGCGCCCGGCCTGGTGACCGTCCCGGTCGGCGTGGGCTCGCTGGCCCAGGCGGCCGTCACCCACTACCGCGCCGGCCGACCGGCCGCCGGACCGGCACCGGCGCTGCTGGCCGTGGAGCCGGAGGCGGCGCCGAGCCTCCTGGCGAGCCTCACGCGCGGCGAACCGGTGACCATCGCCACCGGGGAGACCGCCATGGCGGGCCTCAACTGCGGGACGCCGTCCGCCCTCGCCTGGCCGTTCCTCCGGGACGGGCTGGACGCCGCCGTCGCCGTCACCGAGGCCGGCGCCGCCCGGGCGATGGCCGACCTGTCCGCGCTCGGCGTCCCGTCCGGACCCTGCGGCGCCGCTTCCCTCGCGGGCCTGCGGACGGCGCTCACGGGACCCGGCGCGGCCGGGCGGCGGGACGCGCTGGGGATCGGCCACGAGTCGACGGTGGTGCTGCTCAGCACGGAGGGCCGCGAGGCCAATCCCTACGCGTCCACCGACGAGTGAGCCACGCCTCGGCCCCCTCGCGGGGCTGTCCGCCGGACGGCCCGCCGGGCCGCCGGGCTGACACCCGCCGAGTCGGCCGGAAGCCGGTCGGAGAGCCGACGGTGCGGCCGGCCGCCGGGCCCGTCGCTGAGCCGCCCGCTGGCGGCGCGCCCTCCCCCGGGTGAGGCCGCCATGCGCCCGAGGGGTGACGCCGGGGCCTCACCCCGGTACGGGACGCGGGGACCGGGGAGGAATGGCTCCGCCCGGAAGTCCGAGGCGCCCGTCGCGGGCGTCGCGCGTCAGAAAGGGAGTCGGCCTTGGCTCTGGTACCGAACGGCGTCTACACGATCGCCCGGCCCGGCGGCCGGTTCCTCACGCTGCGGGACGGCTCCGCCGAACCGGGAACGCCCACCTTCCTCATGCCGCGCACCGCGGGGCCGGGTGAGCAGGAGTGGATCCTGGAGGAGCTGGACGACGGGACGCGGACCGTCCGCAACGTGCGGAGCGGCACGCTGCTCGGCTTCCACGGAGAGCCCGAGCCCGGCAAGCAGGTGGGCGCGGGCGCACGGCACCGGTCCTGGCTGCTGCGGCCCGCGCCGGGGGCGGGCCTCTTCCACCTCGTCGTACCGGACGACCCCGGCGGCTACGGCGCGTATGGGGGCGGTGCCGAGCTCGCCGTCGACGTCGCCCCCGAACCGGCGTGGGCGGGCCGCGTCGTCCTCCGGCCGCTGGGAGCGGGGGATCCGGAGCGGGCATGGGAGTTCCGGGGGGTGG
>NZ_JBPQTX010000528.1:0-2827 GCF_051386555.1 Streptomyces sp. URMC 126 | reverse complement strand
AGACAGGAGTGGGACGTTGCCGGGCGGGGCGGGGCCTTGCGGGCGTGGCGGGGCGTTGCAAGCGGTGCAGGCGGTGCAGGCGTCGCGGGCGTTGCGGTCGTTGCGGTCGTTGCGGGGCATGGCGGCGGTAATCCGTCGGAACGTGTCGGCAATGCCCCTGTGGCCCGTAAACCGGCCTTCCTACCGTGTGTTCCGTACGGCGCGGTGACGCCGTGATCCGTACGGCGGGGCGAAGCCCGGTCCGCCGCGACCGCCGGGCCGCGCCGCGCCCCCCTCGCACCCTTCACGGAAGGCACCCCATGCACTATCTGCACTACCTGCAGTACGTCGCGCCGATCGGCATCGGTCTCCTCTACGCGCTGGTGATGTCCCTCGTCGGCGAGGCCCACCGGCTGCGCCTCAACGCCGTCATGGTCGCGGGGGCGGGCGCCGCCTACCTCAGCGGCGGCGGACTGGGCGGCTGGGAGTTCGCGTTCGCCACGCTGGCCACGTACGTCGCGTACCGCGCCCTGGACTCCTGGACGTTCGTGGGCGTCGGCTGGCTGCTGCACACGGCGTGGGACGTCGTGCACCACCTCAAGGGCAACCCCATCGTGCCGTTCGCGCACGGTTCGTCGCTCGGGTGCGCGATCTGTGACCCGGTCATCGCCCTGTGGTG
The DNA here is from genome assembly GCF_051386555.1 of Streptomyces sp. URMC 126. Taxonomy (NCBI): domain Bacteria; kingdom Bacillati; phylum Actinomycetota; class Actinomycetes; order Kitasatosporales; family Streptomycetaceae; genus Streptomyces; species Streptomyces sp. URMC 126. Next base: position 2,169 of record NZ_JBPQTX010000528.1, on the reverse strand, counting down.
TCTGCGCGGCGGCCCTTCGATGCGGGAATTCCTGCGCGGAGGACGGAGGTTGGCGCCCGGCGAACCGGCCGCTTGACGCGGCGTCCGCACGTCGCGGACCCGGTGGGCGACGACCCGTCCGCAGCCCGAGGCTTGGAGCGCGCGCCGGCTGCACGGGGGCGGTACGCCATGGAGCGGAGCGGCTCCGAACGACTCGAAGCGGCTCGAAGCAGCTCGAAGCGGCCGGAAACCACCACGCCCGCCCGCCCACATCCGCGACAAGGAGCCACTGGCAGCGAGGAAAAGAGGTCACTGGCACCCAGGGCGAGGAGGCCGCCGCCCCCGCGGCAACGCGGCCGCCCGCGTCCGGTCCGCCGACGGCACGGCACCGCACCACCCGGCGGGGGGCGTCACCGGTCGTCGGGCCGCCCGCCGAACTCCCAGTCGTGCACTTCGATATCGGCGTACCGGCCCGGGGTCAGGACGGCGCGTGCCGCCTCCGGGTCCGGCGCCCGGAGCAGCGCCGCCGTTCCCAGCCAGGCGGCGCCGTCGTCGGACAGCAGCGGACCGTAGGCGATCAGCTCGTCCCGGCACGGCGGCACGGCGAGGTCGGCGGCCTCCCCCTCGCCGAGGCCGAGGACCAGAAACCGGTTGCCGCCGCTCCGGCCGCCGGGGAAGTCCCACATGGTGCGGCCCAGGGTGTTGCGCCACCGGCGCAGCAGCACGTCGCGGTGGACACCGGCCTGCTGGTTCGGCTCGTCGAAGGCGAAGGCGCGGGCGGCGGACGGGCCGGGCAGGTCGACGATGTGCAGGCTGCCGGTGCAGGTCTCCCCGTCGTCGGCGAACGTGGGACCGCGGGCGATCATCTCCCGCGCGTACCGGTCCATGTAGGCCCGGTGCTTCGCGAGCAGTTCGTCGCGGAGCGGCCGGGAGCCGGGGCGATCGCGGTGGTAACAGAGGAACTCCATAGTCGATCATCTCGGCCGGAAGACGGCTGGGTCGAGCACGTTTGCGCAACGGGTCGGACGCCGGGCCGCCCGAGCGTCAGAACAGCCCCTCCGGACCGTCCTGTTCCGGGGCCCGGACCGTTGCCGTGGTCCGGGCCCCGGCCGGTGCGGCCGACGGCTCCCAGCCCGCCAGCCGCCGCGCGTCCACGAGCAACTGACGGCCGTCCGTCGTCTCCAGGTAGACATCGGGGCCCGCCACGGCGAGGACGTGTCCGACGACCGCGCACCCGGGTGAGAGGTCGACGACGCCGTGGCGGGGGCCGAGGCGGTCCAGGTGGAACACGTCGTCGTGGTGGACGGGCAGGCAGGGCAGCGCCTCCAGCGACTCCGGCAGTCCGGGGAGCGCGCGGGCGCGCTCGTGGAGCGCGGCGAGTTCGGCGGCCCGTGCGTCCGCCGGGGCGGGCGGGTGGCGCGCGGCGCGCTTGGCGGCGTACGGGAAGCGGTCCGGAACGCCCAGCGCGGCGCCGAGTACGGCCTCCGTCCGGCGGGCGGCCATCAGTGGGCCGCGGCCGAGCAGGACGTAGGAGAGGGCGGCCTGTTCGAGCAGCCGGACGCCCTGACGCTCGGTGGCCGTGATGCCGGCCTTGATCAGTCCGGGGGCGAACCAGGCGAGGTAGACGTCGTACGGCCGCGGGTCGTCGGCCGCCGTGTCGGCCGCGACCGAGTGGGAGCGGTCCAGCCGGGCGCACTCCGCGCACTGGGCGGACACGGCAGCGGCGGTCACCTCGGCGCCGACCGGGCAGGGCGTGTACCGCCCGGCGCGCCGGACGCCGACGCAGTGCCTCCGGGCGCCGGTGACGAAGCCGAGCGGGCGGCCTGGGGGCAGCGGCGAGAGACGTTCGCCGTGCGCGGGGTGGAGCCACCGCAGGGCAGGTCCGGCCGTGCTCCAGCGCGGGCCGGCGCAGAGCCAGCCGGAGGGTGCCATGGTCGCCGTCTTCCTCTGGGGGTGCGTGGGGTGCGTACGTGCGTGGGGCGTGTGCGGTGAGCACGAGACGGGGGGTGGGGGTGGGCGGATGCGATGGTTTGGATCGGTGGGATCGGTGGGATCGGGTGTCGGACAGGCTATGCGGCTTGACCGGCATGTGACGCCGCCCGCGCGGAGCTCGGTTCCAGGGGCCTCGGGCCGAGCACCCCCTCGAAAAGCACCCCGTCGGAAAGCACCCCATCCCGACCGCACCTACCC
>NZ_JBPQTX010000527.1:0-2831 GCF_051386555.1 Streptomyces sp. URMC 126 | reverse complement strand
GTGGGGTAGGCGCGTTCCGGGGGGTGGGGTAAGCGCGTTCCGGTTGTTTCGGCTGCCTCCGGGCCCTGTCGCCCGCCGGTTTCCGGAAGAGCTCGCTGCTCTTCCTGGGCGGGGGGCGGCCGTCCTTCCGTCAGGGGCCGACGACGGGGGTCAGTCGAAATGCAGCCTGCGCGACCACTCGTCGCTCCAACCGCCGTCCCAGACGGCCAGTCCCGCGTGGGTGAAGACGCAGCCGACGCCGACGCCCCACTCGTCGCCCTGGTAACGGACGGCGGGGTCGGCGAGCGCGGCGCGGAGGCTGCCGGGCGGAATCACCGTGAAGGCATCGGTGGCGCCGTCGGGGCGGTGGTGGACCTCGATCCAGCCCTCGTGGACGAACGGCAGCAGCGGGGCGAGCTGCCGGTCCGCCCAGGCGAGGCGTCCCGCGCCGTCCAGGCCGGCCGGCGGATCGTCCCAGATGCCGAAGGGACCGGTGAGCATGCCGTCGGTTTCGGCGGCGCAGACGAGGACCCGGCGTTGGGCGACGCTCAGTTCGTCCCAGGTGGGCAGCGCGCTGGTGTCGGCGACCGGGTAGGCGGCGTCGGCCCAGCGCTCCCGCACGGCCGGCGGGGCCGCGAGGTGGAAGGCGCGGTCGGGACGAGCGGTCCACAGCCAGTTCGCGGGGTCGGTGAGCACCGCGTGGAGTTCCGCCCCGGTCACCGGGACGGGCCGTACCCACAGCGAGTGCCCCTCGTGGACGGTCAGCAGCCCGCGCCCGGCAAGGCCGAGGGCCGCGGCGGCGAGGTGCGGGACCAAGGCGCGCTGTTCGGCCTCGGTGTAACTGCGCGGCACCGCTTCCTCGGCGCCGCCCCAGCGCAGGGCCAGGCCGTAGTGCTGGACCGTCTTGGCCAGTGAGTACTCCGCCAGGGCTCGACGCATGAGCGTCTGTTCCGCGACGGTCAATTCGGTCCAGGAGTGCATTTCCCCATGTTCCCACCGCGAGCGGGCATGACGACGGGGGGCCGGCACTCCCCCGCTGCCTGCCCGCTCGCTCGCCTGCGCGCCCGCTCGCCCGCTCGCCTCAGCTCTTCCGCTCGTGGACGACCCGGCCGTCGAAGACGGTCATCGCCACGGGGACGTCGCCGACGGCGTCCGGTGCCGTCGTGCGCAGGTTGCCGTCGAGGACGCACAGGTCGGCCGCCTTGCCCGGGGTGACCGAGCCCTTCCAGGACTCGGCGGCGTCCTGCCAGGCGCCGGCGGTGGTGTAGGCGACGAGGGCCTGGTCCAGGGTGAGGCGCTGGGCCGGACCGTGCACTTCGCCGCAGGAGCCGCGGCGGGTGATGAGGGCTTGGACGCCGGTGCGCCAGTCGGGCGGGTTGACGGGGGTGTCGGAGCTTCCCAGGAAGGGGACGCCGGCGTCGACCGCCGAGCGCCAGGGCAGGAACTCCTCGCCCGCCGGGCCCTGGGCGGCACCGTGCACGGCGTGGGCCCAGCTCTGGGCCTGCGGGCCGAGGCCGATGCGGTACCGGGCCATCGTCGGCAGGAGGTCCGGGGTGACGAACGCGCCGTGCATGGCGATGTGCCGGGCGTCCGGGCGCGGGTGGCGGCGGAGCGCGGCGACGAAGGCGTCCACGACGGTGGAGGTCCAGCGGTAGCAGTGCACGCCCAACTGGTAGCCGGCGACGTGGGCGACGCGGATCATCTCGGCGAGTTCGGCGGCGCGTTGCTCGTTGGTGTCACCGGCGACGAGCAGGTCGCCGCCGCTGTCGGAGAAGAGTTTGACGCCGCGGACGGTGAAGCGCCGGGGGTCGAGACCGGCCGGCGGGGTGAACGACCGCAGTTCCCGGGCGACGGCGGCGGCGGAGCCGCCGGACTGGGAGCAGGGGAGGAAGAAGGCGCTGACACGGGCGTCGAGGCCGCCCTCACGGGCCAGGTCGGCGTAGGCGGCGAGGGTCTCCGGCCCCTGCGTTCCGCCGCCGAGGCCCTCGCCGCCGGGGCCCAGGCCCGGGTCGGTGTAGCTGGTGATGCCCTCGGCGTGGAGGCGGCGGACCGCGTCCTTGATCGCGCTTTTGCGCTCGTCCCGGCTCCAGGGCGGGAGCAGGAGCTGGACGAGCGCCTGTCCGCCGTAGTGGAGGACGCCGGTCGGCCGACCGGCGGCGTCGTAGTCGACCCCGGGCTTACGGGGGCCGTTCGGGCCGGCGTCGGTGATGCCGGCGAGTTCCAGGGCACGGGAGTTGACCGCGCTGGCGTGGTAGCCGTTGTCCTGGAGGAACACCGGGTGGTCGGGCGCCGCCTTGTCGAGGTCGTCCCGGTTCGGTCCCCGCTGCTCGGCCAGCCGGTAGGGGTTCCAGCCGGCGCCGCGAATCCACTGGCCCTTCGGGACGCGCCGGGCCTCGGCGGCCACGGCGGCGACGATGTCGGCGACGGACCTCACGGCGGACGCGCCGAGGTCGAGTGCGTACGGCGGGAGGTTCAACCGGTAGACAGCGGCGTGGAGATGGGTGTCGTTGATCCCGGGGAGCAGGGTTCTGCCGCGCAGGTCCACCGTCTCCGTCCCGCGCCCCGCGAGGGCGCGGACGTCGGCGTCGTCGCCCACGCACACGATCCTGCCGGCCCGGACGGCCACGGCCGACGCGCGCGGCCGTCTCGGGTCCATCGTCATGACATCGCCGTTGTGGAACACCAGGTCCGCCGGGCGGGACGGGGCCGCGGCAGCCCGTCCGGTGCCGGTCAGGAGGGTGGCGGCCGCGACCGCTCCGGTCAGCCGGGCGGCGTCCCGCCGGGATATCACCGTGGCGGGGCGTTTCCGGGAGGGTGCGGGCATGGGTGGTCCCTTCGGTCGGGAGGGGGAG
>NZ_JBPQTX010000526.1:0-2877 GCF_051386555.1 Streptomyces sp. URMC 126 | reverse complement strand
TCCTCCGCCACCCCCACCGCCGCCGGCGGTCCACACATAGGCGGTGACGCTCTGCACGCCGTCAGGCACGAACCAGAGGTCCGAATCGCCGGCGAAGACGTGATAACCGTGAGTCACGGCGGCATGCCCGGGCTGCGGTGACAGGGCCGACGACACCGCGACAGCGGCGGAGATCCCGATCAGCCGGAGATACCGGCGCCTGATGAACGAACGCTTCACGTCCCACTCCCGTCGTCGCGTCACGGACCGACCTCCGCTTCCTTCCTGCTCCTGCCGGAAGCGCCTCATCCCTGGGCAGAGCCGAGGTCACGCCAAAGGGTGGTCGCGCCCGCGGGGCGCACGAACGCCCCTGCGGCGGAGCGGAGTTCGTACCGTCCGGGTATCACGCGCACCGAAACGGACCGGCCCGGTTCTCGGAACCCCGCCCCCGGGGCGCGGCATCCAGCCGGGCTCGCCGAAGCGGACGACGGACGCGGTGAGGCGAGGCGGCGGCCACGTCCTTCCCGCCGCGCGCGCCGCCCGGCCGCGACGCCGGTCAGACGGCCAGCCGCCAGGTGGCGGCACTGGTCCCCCAGCGGCTGACGCGGTGCAGGCCGAACGCGATGAGGGCGGCGGCCGAGCGGTCGGCGCGGGCCGGATCGCGACGGGGCTCCGCGACGGCCGCCACCGGGCGTTCCGGCATGAGCAGCGCGGCGTAGTCGGTGAACCGTCGCGCGCCACAGTCGCGGCAGCGCTCCTCGCCGCCACCCCGCTCCCAGCCCGCGCGGTGCCCGCAGTGATGGATCAGACGTCCCACGGTCGCTCGCATCAGTTTCCCCTCCTCGTCGCGGACGCGGAATGCGCCACGATCCAGTGCGTGTACGCGGCGGCGGTGGCGTCCCCGCTGCCGGCCACCCTCCTGACCGCTTCAAGCGCGGCGCACTCGTCGCAGCCGGTCTCGTACGGCCGCAGCCCGGCCGCTTGCCGCTCCTCCCGGGTCGCGAGACGGAGGGCGTCGGGCGGGACGGTCCACGGCTCGCCGCCGCCGCTCGGGCTCCGCACGTGGACGAGGTCGTCCGCGGCCTCCGCCACCTGCGCCAGGCGGCCGTCACGGACGTCCACCACGTAGCTGCCCGATCTGTATGTCACTGCTGCACCCCCGGGAGTGGCTGGAATCGGCCTCCCTGGCCACTTTGGAGCTCCGAAGCGCTTTGTTGCAATGTTTCGCTTTAGCGTTACCACTAAGGGATTAACCGACGTACGCATGCTGACGGTTGCCGTAGAGTCGCCCCGCAAAGCGAGGGGGTGATCAGTTGTCGGACGCCATGCCCACCGTGATGCGCCGGCGACTCGGGGCGGAGCTGCGGACCCTGCGAGTCCGGGCCGGACTGAGCCTTGCGCAGGCCGCCAAGCTGCTCGGGACCTCATCGCCAAGCCTGAGCAAGATTGAGAACGGCAAGCTGCGGAGCAGACTCGACAGTTTCTTCGCCGTGTACGGCCTCGAAGACGAGGTACGGATCGCGGAGATCCGGCGACTGGCGAAGCTCGCCGAGACCAACCGCCGCCGAGGCCTCTTCACTCAATACAGTGATGTCATCGACGACTCACACGCCGACCTCATCGAGATCGAAGAGCTGGCGAGCCAAGCCGACACCTACGCGGCACTGGCCGTTCCGGACTTGTTGCAGACCATGGACTACGCCTGTGCGGTCATCGAGGCCAGCCGCGCGTGGAACACCACCCGCCAGGTGAGGGCCGTCGCAGAGCTGCGCATGAAGCGCCAACAGGCGCTGCACAGCCGCCTACTCGACGACGCGCCCAGCCCGCCGCTCATGATGCGCTGCGTCCTCGACGAGGCGTGCCTGCGGCGCCGAGTCGGAGCGCCCGGTGTGCACGAGGAGCAGCTCAAGCGCCTGCTGGACGCCTCGCACATGCCGAACGTGGAAATCCGCGTCATCCCGTTCGCCGCCGGTGCGCACACCGGCGTCAACGGCCCCTATACCGTCTTCCACTTCGACGAAGGGGAGCCACTCGTGGCCATCGAACCGCTGACCGCGCCCTTTTACGTGGAAGAAGACACCCACACCGTGCGCTACGACACGGCGTTCAACCACCTACGCGAGCAAGCCCTCGACATGGCGGCCTCCCGCGACTTCATCAGCCACCTACTCAAGGACGCCTGACCATCCACGCGAAGCGTCCCGCCGGCCTCGCACCCAGCGCCGTCGGGGCGACGTCTACGACTTGAACCTGTACCAACCCGGCATGATCTTCACTCGGGCCACATTGATGTTGCACTGGGCCTCACACTGCAACTTGATGTCGTTCTTGCCGCCATTGAGCTGCACGTAGTTGTACGTGTGTGACCAGCCGTCACCGGGCCACTTCTTCCAGTCGACCGTGGTGCTCAGCTTTTCCCCGTTGACCCAGAGCGAGCCGCTCGCCGCACCGTTCTGCGCGCCGTAGTCCACCCACACCGTGTACTTGCCGGCGTCCGTGACCGGCAGATCCTTCCACTCGATCGAAGCGCCCTGCTTCAGAGTGACGTACACGCCGCCCTCCGAGGGCGCGCCCTTCACATCCTTCGCGGTGGTCGCGCCGCCGCCGAGCTGCAACGTCGCCGCATCGCGGTTCAGATCCTTGACCGGCTTGTTGGTGGGCTTCTCGTCCTTGTCCTTCTGGTCCTTCTTCTCCGTCTTCTCGGACGGCTTGTCCGACGGCGTCTGCTGCGCCGTGTTGTTCTTGCCGTCGTCCCCGTCGCCCTTGTTGGCGTAGACCGCCGCGCCGATGCCGCCGGCGACCACCGCCACCACGGCTATCGCGGCTATGAGGAGTCCGCGCCGCTTCGGCCGCTGGGGGCCGGGAGCGCCCGGCGGGGGGCCGGGCTGGCGGGCGCGC
>NZ_JBPQTX010000525.1:0-2890 GCF_051386555.1 Streptomyces sp. URMC 126 | reverse complement strand
GAGCGGGCTGCGGCGGGGCGGGCGGCGGCGCTCCGATCCGGTCCGGCGTCGTCGCCCGCAACTGCGCCGCCACCACCAGCAGCAGCATGCCCATGGCGAACAGCCCCGCTCCGACCCGCACCCATCCGCGGGGCACGCGGCGAGGCGCCCCGCCCCCGCGCGGAACCTCTTCCCGGGAGTCGGCCATCGCCCCAGGCTAGGGACCGGTTTCCGCCGCCAGAACGGCCGCCGCGTTTTCTACGCCGTTGTACGCAGCTCCCACGCCGTAGTGCGCAGCGCACCGCCCGGGGCTCACGCCCCCCCCGGATCCCTGCCCTCGACCGGCCCGCCGCGGCGGTGCGTTCACCTTCGCGTCGTCGTGACGCCACCTCGCCGGCCCCGGTTGTCGGTGGGGCATGATTCGATGGCCGTATGAGCCGTACAGTCGATGACTTTCTCGCAGGCGACCTGACCGACGTCGAGGAGGCGGTGCGCAAGGCCGCCGCGGCCGAGATCATGCCGCGTTTCCGCCAGCTCGCCGCCCACGAGATCGTCGAGAAGAAGGGGCCGCACGACCTGGTGACGGTGGCCGACAGGCTGGCCGAGGAGTACCTGACGGCGGCGCTGACGGTGCTGCTGCCCGGGTCGCGGGTGGTCGGCGAGGAGGCCGTGCACGCGAATCCGTCGGTGCTCGACGCGCTGGGCGGGGACGATCCGGTGTGGATCGTGGATCCGGTCGACGGCACCCGGCAGTTCGTGCACGGCGATCCCGGCTTCGCCACGCTCGTCTGCCTCGCCCACCGCGGCGAGCTGCTCGCCTCCTGGACGTACGCGCCCGCGCTGGAGCAGATGGCCACGGCCCGCCGCGGCGGCGGCGCCTTCCTCGACGGAAAGCCGCTGCGCCCCGGGCCGGCCGCGCCCGGTGCGGAGCTGCGGGTGGCGATATCGCACTACGACTTCACCACCGATGACGAGAAGCGCCTGCTCGGGCGGCTCGACACGCCCGGCGTCGCGCCGCGGCCCTGCGGTTCGGCCGGTCTGGAGTATCTGAACGTCGCACGCGGGGCGGCCGACGCGGTCGCCTTCACCTGGCCCAACGCCTGGGATCACGCCGCCGGGCTGCTGCTGGTCGCCGAGGCGGGCGGGGCGAGCGCGACGGTGGCGGGCGAACCGTTCCGGATCGGCGGCGGCAACACGATGCCGTTCGCCGCCGCGCGGGACGCGGGGACGCTCGCACGTATTCTGGCTCTCCTGGCGGCCTGAGGAGGATCCGCCCGCCCCGGCGGCGGGCCGTCCCGATCAGGGCTTGGCCTCCGCGCCGGGGCGTCCGGTCCGGGGCTTGTCCTCGTAAGGGACGGTCCCGCACCGGCCGGGGGTCCCCCTTACGGGGCCCGTCCCGGCCGGGGATGCTCCGTACAGGCCCGTCCCCACCGGGGCCGCCGGGCCCGTCCGGCCGGCCCACGCGCTCACGAGAAGGAGTCCGCCGGTGCCCACCATGCTCGACGCCGTCGTCGTAGGGGCCGGCCCCAACGGGCTGACGGCCGCCGTGGAACTGGCCCGCCGCGGCCTGTCCGTCGAGGTCTTCGAGGCGGCCGACGGCATCGGCGGCGGTGCCCGCACCGAGGAGCTGACCCTCCCCGGCTTCCGCCACGACCCGTGCTCCGCCGTCCACCCGCTCGGCATCGGCTCCCCGGCGTTCGAGGCGATGCCGCTCGCCCGGCACGGCCTGGAGTGGCTCCACCCGGAGCTGCCGATGGCGCACCCCTTCCCCGACGGGTCGGCCGCCGTCCTCTCCCGGCGCGTGGGGGAGACGGCCGCCTCCCTCGGCGAGCACGACGCGGGCGCGTACCGCCGCGCGGTCGAGCCCTTCCACGGGAAGTGGAACGACCTCGCCCGGGACTTCCTGCGCACCCAGTGGGACGGGCTGCCAGGCGACCCGGTGGGCTACGCCCGGTTCGGAATGGTGGCGGGGCTGCCCGCGGCCGGCTACGTACGCCGGTTCCGCGACGCCAAGGCCCGGGCGCTGTTCGCCGGGCTGGCCGCGCACGGCATCGCGCCGCTCACCGGCATCGGCACGGCTGGCATGGCCCTGATCTTCGCCCTGGCCGCGCACGAACGCGGCTGGCCCGTGCCGCGCGGCGGCTCGCAGGCCGTCGCGGACGCGCTGGCCTCGTACCTGCGCGCGTGCGGCGGCACGATCCACACCGGCTTCGAGGTCCGGCGGCTCGACGAACTGCCGCCCGCCCGCGCCTACCTCTTCGACACGTCCCCGACCGCCCTCGCCCGCATCGCCGGGCTCGGCGACGCCTACCGGGGCTTCCGGTACGGCCCCTCCGTCTTCAAGATCGACTACGCGCTGTCCGGGCCGGTGCCGTGGCGCGCCGAGGCCGCGCGCCGGGCCGGGACCGTCCATGTCGGGCCGACGTACGAGGAGATCCGCGAGGCGCTCAGCGCCGCCGTCCACGGCCGGGACCCCTCCGTCCCCTTCCTCATCACGGCCCAGCCCAGCATCGTCGATCCCGGCCGTGCGCCCGAGGGCAAGCACACGTTCTGGGTGTACGGGCACGTCCCCAACGGCTGGCGCGGGGACGCCACGGAGGTGATCGAGCGTCAGATCGAACGCTTCGCGCCCGGCTTCCGTGACCTGGTGCTGGCCCGGGCCGTCGCGGGCCCGCCCGCGCTCGCCGCCCGCAACGCCAACTACGTCGGCGGCGACATCGCCTGCGGCTCGGTCGCCGGCCTGCGGCTGCTCGTCCGGCCCAAGCTCGCCCGGGTGCCCTACGCGACCGCCCACCCCGCCGTGTTCCTCTGCTCCTCGGCGACGCCGCCGGGGCCGGGGGTCCACGGGATGTCCGGCCATCACGCGGCGCGGGCGGTGTGGCGGCGGCTGCGGGGCGTGTGAGGCGGGGGC
>NZ_JBPQTX010000524.1:0-2903 GCF_051386555.1 Streptomyces sp. URMC 126 | reverse complement strand
CCCGCATCCCCACCCCTACCCCCACGTCAGCCGCCGACCCGCGCCGACGGCACCGCTTCGGTCGTCTCGGCGTCGGCGCCGCTGCGGGCCGCCGGGATCCTGGCGAGGGCCGTCCGGCCCGGCCCGCTCAGCGCGTACTGGATGCCGAACCCGCCGGCCACCACCAGCGCGCCGCCGCACGCGTCGAGGACGTAGTGGTTGGCCGTACCGATGATCACCAGGAAGGTCATCATCGGGTAGACCATCCCCAGCGCCTTCATCCACACCTTCGGCGCCACCACGGCAATCACGACACCGCACCACAGCGACCAGCCGATGTGCAGCGAGGGCATCGCCGCGTACTGGTTGGACAGCTCGGTGAGCGCGCCGAAGTCGGGGTTGGACAGGTCCTGCGGGCCGTTCGCCGTGTCGATGAAGCCGCGGCCCGGCATCAGGCGCGGCGGCGCCAGCGGGTACGCCCAGAAGCCGACGAGCGCGAGCAGCGTGGCCAGGGCGAGGGCCGTGCGCGCCCACCGGTAGGTGGCCGGACGGCGCACGTAGAGGAAGGCCAGCAGGGACAGCGGCACGAGGAAGTGGAAGGTGCCGTAGTAGTAGTTCATGCTGTCCTTGAGCCAGCCGATGCCCGCCACGAAGTGGTTGAAGCCATGCTCGAAGTCGATGTGCAGGAACTCCTCGGCACCGATGATCTGCCGGCCGTGCGACTCGGCCGGGGCCCGCTCCTCCGGGGCGCTGGCGCGGATGTACGAGTAGGCGAAGTACCCCACCCGTATCAGCATCAACTCCAGCAACAGGTTCGGACGGTTGAGCGGCCGCTTCCAGAAGCGCAGCAGCGGCACCCACGCGAACCGGCCCGGCTGCGGCTCCGCGACCGGCGTCGGGGCCGGCCGGTCCCACAGCGGTGACGTGCGGGTCAGGAACGGCACGGCGCAGGCGGCGGCGAGCGCGGCGAGCAGCGGCGCGTTGTCGCCGATCGGCACGAGAACCGGATTGTCGGGGACGAGGATCGTGTGATGCAGCGTCATGACGAGCACGACGAGGACGGGCCACACCAGCCGGTCCGCGCGCCGCTTGCCGACGCGCCCGGCGAGGGCGAGCAGGATCCACAGCTGCTGGTGCTGCCAGGCGGTCGGCGAGACGGCGACCGCGACGCAACCGGTGATGGCCGTGGCGAGCAGCGGCTGCCCGTCGCGGGCGTAGTGGGCGGCCCGGCGCAGGCCGAGCACGGCGACGGCGACGGCCAGTACCCCGTACAGCGCGATCTCCACCGGGCCGTGCAGGCCGAGGCGGAGCAGCAGGCCGTGCAGCGACTGGTTGGCCAGGCCGTCGGGCTTGTCGCCGAGGCCGGCGCCGGCGATGTGGTGGACCCAGTACGTCCAGGAGTCGTCGGGCGCCGCGGCCCAGGCCAGGGCGGTGGTCGCGGCGAAGGTCACGCCGGCGGTGACGGCCGCGCGGCGGCGGCCGGTCAGCCACAGCAGCGGGGCGAAGAGGAGGACGGCCGGCTGCAGGGCCGCCGCGACACCGACGAGGATGCCGCTCGCCCGCCCGGAGCCCTGGGCGAACGGCGGTGCGCAGCAGGCCAGGACGACGAGGAGGACGGGGATGATGCTGGTCTGGCCGAGGGTGAAGGTGCTGCGAACGGGGAGCGAGAGCACGGTGAGGCTCACCGCGACGGGGGCCGCGAGCAGGGTGGTACGGCGGGAGAGCGGGCCGGGGAGCGAGCGGGCGGCGGCCAGCGCGAGGGCGACGACGAGCAGCAGCGTCCCGAGCGTCCAGGCGATGCCGAGACTGTGCTCGGCGGCGTTCGTCAGCGGTCTCAACACCAGGCCGCCGACGGGGGTACCGGTGAACCGGCCGTCCTCGTAGAAGGAGCCGCGCGCCCGCAGGACGCCGTGCTCCCCTATCCACGTGGCGAGGTCCGCGAACCGGCGGTCGGGCGGACGCCGCAGCACCACCGCCGCCTGGCGCACGGCCAGGAACCCGGCGATCAGCCAGAGGGCTCCCAGGGCCACGAGGGTCCGTGAACCCGCCCGCCGCGCTTCGGCCGCCCCGCTCCGTTCTGCTTCCACCACGCCTTACTGCCCCTCCGGTCGCCCATCGCGGTCACGCTCGTCCGGCTCTTTGAGACCTTACTGAGTCCTGGAGAACAGCCGCAGGTCACCCCCAGGTCACCTCAAAGCCGCCGAACGTGGCCAGAACGCGCCCCCCTAGGGGGCGGGAGGGCGGCAATCCCGCCCATTAGGGGTGCTGAGGATCCCTTTGGGGGGCGGTGCGCCGGGTTCTTGCCCGTACGGGGGGGCAATTCCTTCCCCCGTACGGGAGTCCGAGCGCTTCCCCCGTACGGGACACCGGGTCTCGCCCCTTAGGGGAGGGGTCGGGGGCGCTCGGTCCGTAGGGGGCGCCGAAGCCGGGTCTCTTCATGTAAGGGACCCCCTTACGGGGAGCCCGGGGGTTCGCCCGTACGGGATGCCCGGTCTCCTGCCCCGTACGGGGAAGGCGTGGCGCCTCTTTCGTACGGGGCTCCGGGCGCCTTGCGTGGAGGAGTGACGAAGGGCCCGGGGCTCTCCGCCCGTACAGGCCGCCTAGGGTCCTTCCCGTACGGGCTCCTTCCCGTACGGGGTCCTTCCGTACGGGGTCCTTCCCGTACGGGGTCCTTCCCGTACGGGGTCCTTCCCGTACGGGGTCCCCTGAGGGCCCCCCTTAAGGTCCCCTTCCCGCAAGGGAAAACCCAGAGCACCACACCCCGGCCACCCGGAAAATCCCATGCGCCGTTCGGGGTCCGACTGCCACCCTCCCCTTCCATGACGACCACACGCCCCACCGCGGCGGGCGGCCCGGGCGGACGCTCCGACGCCGCCCCGCCCCTCGCCGCCGCCCGGCCCCGCACCACCACCTCACCCCTCACC